>CAKRCY010000007.1:0-59619 GCA_934309195.1 uncultured Dorea sp. | reverse complement strand
AAGAAAGCGGGTGATGGGAATCGAACCCACGTATCCAGCTTGGAAGGCTGGTGTTCTACCATTGAACTACACCCGCATAACGTATCGGGGTGACAGGATTCGAACCTGCGACCTCCTGGTCCCAAACCAGGCGCTCTAGCCAAGCTGAGCCACACCCCGACGGTGTTGTTTTGTATCACTTTTTGTTACCGCTCCGTGACACAAGACATATTATATATGAGCACCAACTAAATGTCAACAACTTTTTTCATTTTTTTTATTTTTTCTTCAGGCAGTCCGGAAACCCTTGAAAAAACAAGGCTTTTCCGGACTATCCTTTTACGGATTCAGATATTCCTGTGTAATCTCCATCTTCCCATTGTCATCCATCTGCATAAGCATATAACTCGGCTTTCTCCCCTGTTGTCTTGGATAGCAGAGGCTTCCCGGGTTCAACGTAATCAGATCTTTTTCTTTTTCATAAAACGGCCGGTGTGTATGCCCATACATTGCAATGTCGGCGCCACGCCCTCTTGCCTCCTGTTTCAGTCGTTCTTCTCCCATAGATACATAATATCCATGTCCGTGTGTAATAAATATATGATAGCCCCCGATCATGAACTCTTCTTCTCCCGGAAGATCGGAAAAAAAGTCATTATTTCCACGCACCATATGCACCGGGCAGTCCGCAACTGCCGGAATATAATCCTCATCGCCTTCTACGTCGCCGAGATGTATCAACATATCCAGCGGCTGTTCTTTTTCTATCACACGGTCAAAATTTCTGTGTGAACCATGCGTATCACTTATGATCAGTATCTTCATATTCTCTTATCCTAACTATTCTTCTGTCTGCTTCTTTTGTCTGTTTCCTTTGAATTCTATCTCTGTTCCAGGATTTTACGGATTTTCTTCAATCCTTCACCTCTGTGGCTCAGTTCATTCTTCTTTTCCGGCGAAAGTTCCGCACTGGTACATCCGTATTCCGGAAGAAAGAAGATCGGATCATAGCCGAATCCATTCTCTCCTGCGATTTTATGTCCAATGATTCCTTCCATCGTTCCTCTTACTACTTCACAGGAACCATCCGGCATAGCTGCTGCGATCGCACAGACGAATCTCGCTGTACGCTTTTCATCCGGCACACCGTCCAGGCGGTCCAGAAGAGCCTGATTCTTAATATCATACGATGTATCTTCTCCCATATATCTCGCAGAATAGATTCCCGGTTCTTTATTCAGATAATCAATCTCCAGTCCGGAATCATCCGCCAGGACAACTGCCTGTGCATACTCCGGCATCTCATGTGCAATCTTTGCAATCTCTGTTGCTTTGATCATCGCATTTTCTTCAAACGTCATTCCATCCTCTACCACATCAGCTTTGATTCCTGCTTCTTTCTGAGAAAGAATCTCTACTCCCAGATCACTTAAGATCGCACGGATCTCTATCATCTTATGTTCGTTACCCGTTGCAAATATAATTTTTTCCATCTTATTTTTTCTCCTGTCTGTCCGAAGGACGTCTGGCCTTTGGCGGCTTTGGTCCTAAGAACTGGTAAAAATATGTCTTTAACATTCCGTTATAAATCTTACGGTTACGATCTGCTTTCCGTCCGAAATAGCGTTCTGCATCTTCATAAGATGTAATCATATACGCAGACCATGAATCCAGATTCTTAAAGCTCTCTCCGAATGCCTTATATAACGCCGGCAGATCCTTCTTATCTTCCAGCCTCTCTCCATACGGCGGATTCGTGATGATGAATCCATATTTCTTTGGATGACTTAAATCTTTCACATCTCTTTCCTGGAAATGGATCAGATGATCGACACCTGCCTCTCTCGCATTACGCCTCGCAATCTTGATCACAGACCCGTCTACATCGTATCCCTGGATATCAACTTCGATATCATCGTTGATCAGTTCATTCGCTTCATTTACCGTCTCATACCAGAGCTTCTTCGGGATCAGGTTCGTCCATTCTTCTGCCGTAAAGGAACGATTCATCCCCGGTGCGATATTCGCTGCGATCATTGCTGCTTCTATCGGAAATGTACCACTTCCGCAGAACGGATCTACCAGAATTCTGTCCTTATGCCATGGAGTCAGCATGATCAGTGCTGCTGCCAGCGTCTCTGTGATCGGTGCCTTTCCCGATACTTCACGGTATCCTCTCTTATGCAGAGATACTCCGGATGTATCGATTCCAACCGTCACAACATCCTTTTTCAGGAAGACACGGACCGGATATGCTGCTCCGTCTTCCGAAAACCATTCTACCTGATACTTCTGCTGTAATCTTCTTACCATCGCTTTTTTCATCACTGACTGAATATCCGACGGGCTGAATAATTTACTCTTTACAGATGCCGCTTTTGCAACCCAGAATTTCCCATTTTCCGGAATATAATTTTCCCAGTCCAACGCTCTGGTATTCTCAAATAATTCTTCATAGCTTGTGGCTTTAAAGCTGCCTACTTTCAGAAGAACTCTCTCCGCTGTTCTGAGAAATATATTTGCACGACAGATTGCCTCTGCGTCTCCCCAGAAACCGACCCTTCCGTCTTCTACTTCCGAGATATCATATCCCAGATCCAGTATCTCTCGTTTTAACACCGCTTCCAGCCCAAAATGACAGGGAGCGATCAATTCCATTTTTTTCATTCAATTCTCCATTATCTGCTCTATTCATGCACTACAACTGCATTTCATCTATTATTTTCTACTTACTTATCTTACTGATAACCGCCTCTCTTTGTCAACCCATTTCACATACAGAACCTCCCGGTTCTCCGCCCGCTCTTCTTCTTTTGGAAGTTCGTTACACATACACGGCATCAAAAAAGCAGGACGTACTTTCGCACGTCCTGCCCGGAAACTCTTTTTTCTAGTAGCTGCTGTTCTCATTTCCATAATTGTATGAATTCTTATCTTTTGCATCTTTGCCATATGCATTTTTGTTGTTTGCATTCTTGTCTGTTACATTTCTGTCCGATGCATTCTTTCCATATGCATTCTTGTTCGATGTGTTTCTGGATGCATTTCTGTTCGATGTGTTCTTGTCTGCCTCGTTATGACAGTTTTCTGATGAATTGTAATTTTTAGCCATTTTGAATTCCTCCTAATCACTTTTTGTTACACGATTAGTATGTCCTGGCATTTTCCAATTATGCATCCCGGCACATATTAAGATTTTTTTAATATTTTTCTTGATTTTTATTTTTTACTATATTATACTGTTGGTGTAGAAAGGACACTTTCTACAACCCCTTATTAATTATTTATACTCCCCTCAAAAGACCGATGGCTCCCCCATCGGTCTTTTACTTATTATCTATTCACCTTCTCCTGCCGCTAATCAGCTTAATGATCAGACACACGATCAGAAGCGGTACGAATATCGGTGCAAGCAGACTGATAATTCCTCCAACCACCGCTACAACCAATACAACGATTCCTATAATTCCAAGGATCAGAAGCAGTTTCTTCCACCAGGTATCAAGTCCGAAGACATGTGTCCCCCTGTATCCGGATTCACGGTCATAGTCCTGTTCATAAGAACTCTCTCTTCGTCTTCCCGGCTCATAGCTGTCATATGATTCCTGTGTGTTTCCTTTCATTTCTTCCGAAGTAATAATATTCTTTGCAATTGCCCATGGATCCCCCAGTTCTTCGATCACATCAGACTCTCTGCGTCCTTTCCTCACTTCCTCCGTAATATAGTCGTTGTAATAATTCACATTCTCCTGTATTACACTTCCCGAAAGGTCATTGACAAGTGCTTTTTTTAATTTATCTAAAAATTCTCTTTTCGTCATGATTGCCCTCCTTACAGGATTTTTACATACTTTGGTATTCAAAAACCCTGAACTTAGAATATCACAATCATGTGTCCATTCCAAGTCCAGGGTTCTTAATTTTTTCTAATGTATTTCTAAAACAATTTCTTCGTCTAACGGATAATCTTCCATCTCTGATTATACTTCAAAGATCAGATCTCCATAAGAAGGCATTGGCCATGCTTCTTTGTCAACGATCATTTCCAGTGTATCAACAGGAGTACGAAGTGCTTCCATTGCAGGTACAACATCGAAGTGGTAGAATCTTGCCTGATCTTCTCCCTCTTCCATAGCTGCTGCCTGATCTGTGACAACTTTCAATGCTTCCAGCGCTTTTTTAGTCTCTGCTAACAGTCCGGAAATTTCTGTCAGAAGCTCAGCCTGAACAGATGCGTCTGCACCGGCTTCCTTCACTGCAACCACTGTATCTGCAAGATCTTTTGTATATTTGATAATTGCAGGAACAATCTGTTTGCTTGCCATATCGATCATCGTACGCGCTTCGATATTGATTGCTTTGGCATAGCTTTCGAATTTGATCTCTGCACGTGATTCCAGCTCTGCCTTTGTAAATACTTTGAATTTTTCGAACATATTTACAGCTTTGTCTGTTGTCAGAGCAGGAATTGCTTCTACCATAGATCTGATATTTGGAAGTCCACGTCTTTCAGCTTCCTCTACCCATGCATCTGAATATCCGTTACCGTTGAATACAACTCTCTGATGCTCTGTTGCATACTGCTTGATCAGATCATGTACTGCTTCATCAAAGTTGTCTGCTTTTTCCAGAACATCACAAGCCTCAGAGAATGCCTCTGCAACGATTGTATTCAGTACTACGTTTGGTCCTGAAATAGAATCACGGGAACCTACCATACGGAACTCGAATTTGTTACCTGTGAATGCAAATGGTGATGTTCTGTTACGGTCTGTTGCATCTTTTGCAAGATCCGGAAGTGTATCAACTCCTGTCTGAAGTTTTCCACCCTTCAGGCTATGTGTAGCTTCACCTGTGCTGATCAGCTGTTCCAGCACATCTTCTAACTGTTCTCCAAGGAATACAGAGATGATTGCCGGTGGTGCCTCGTTAGCTCCGAGTCTGTGATCATTACCTGGATCTGCTGCGGATTCACGAAGAAGATCTGCGTGTCTGTCAACTGCTTTCAGAATACAGGTAAGTACCAGTAAGAACTGAATATTCTCATGAGGAGTTTTACCTGGCTCTAACAGGTTCTTTCCGTCATCTGTTGTAAGGGACCAGTTATCGTGTTTACCGGAACCATTCACTCCTGCAAATGGTTTTTCATGAAGTAAGCACTTCATACCATGCTGGCATGCAACTCTCTTCAGTGTCTGCATTACAATGTGGTTATGATCCAGTGCCACATTACACTCTGCATAGATCGGTGCAAGTTCATGCTGTGCAGGTGCAACTTCGTTATGCTGTGTCTTAGATGTAACACCAACTTTCCAGAGTTCTTCATTGACATCTTTCATGAATCCTGCGATTCTCTGACGGATGGTTCCGAAATAATGATCATCTAACTCCTGACCTTTTGGAGGCATTGCTCCGAACAGTGTACGTCCTGTATAGATCAGGTCTTTTCTCTGTAAGAATTTTTCAGCATCTACAAGGAAATATTCCTGCTCCGGTCCTACGGAAGGTGTTACTTTCTTAGATGTTGTATTTCCGAACAATCTTAACAGTCTCAGTGACTGCTCATTGATTGCCTGCATAGAACGAAGAAGTGGGGTCTTCTGGTCAAGTGCCTCTCCTTTGTATGAGCAGAATGCTGTAGGGATGCAAAGTGTTGCTCCTGCTGCATCATGTCTTACAAATGCCGGTGATGTACAATCCCATGCTGTATATCCTCTTGCTTCAAACGTTGCACGAAGTCCGCCTGATGGGAATGATGATGCATCCGGTTCTCCTTTGATCAGTTCTTTTCCCGAAAAACTCATCAGTACTTTTCCATTCGGAAGAGGTGCTGAAATAAAAGAATCATGCTTTTCAGCGGTTACACCTGTCAGAGGCTGGAACCAATGAGTATAGTGTGTAGCCCCCTTCTCAATTGCCCATTCTTTCATCTCATGTGCAATTACATCTGCTGTAGCAAGGTCTAATTCCTTACCTTCTTCAATTGTTTTCTTCAGATCCTTATAGACTTTTTTCGGAAGACGTTCCTGCATTACAGTATCATTGAACACGTCTTCGCCAAATATCTTGGCTACATTAATTGCTTCACTCATGTCTCTTCGTTTCCTTTCTCATTGTTATTTATAGTATAAGTTTCACACTATGGTATGCATATAATCTTCCTATATACTTTCTGTGCATAGCATAGTATGAAAAAAGGCACTCCAACTTTCGTTGGAACGCCTTTGTTCTTCCTATGCCAGTTAGTATAACTCAACCAGTCAAAAAAGGCAAGTGAAAATTTACTGATTATTCAGCTTTTCCTACTGAACCGAATAATTCCATCTTCTCTTTAACTGTTGCCTGGATAGCTTCAGCACCTGGTTTCAGGAGTTTACGAGGATCGTATCCTTTTCCTTCCAGATCTTTTCCTGCTTCAATATATTTACGTGTAGCATCTGCAAATGACAGCTGGCACTCTGTGTTTACGTTGATCTTTGCAACACCAAGACTGATTGCTTTCTTGATCATATCTTCCGGAATTCCTGTACCTCCGTGAAGAACTAATGGCATATCGCCTGTCAGTTTCTGGATAGCATCCAGAGTCTCAAAGCTTAATCCTTCCCAGTTTGCAGGATATTTTCCGTGGATATTACCGATACCTGCTGCAAGCATATCAACACCAAGGTCAGCGATCATCTTACATTCATTAGGATCAGCACATTCACCTTTACCGATAACTCCGTCTTCTTCTCCACCGATAGAACCTACTTCAGCTTCGATAGACATTCCTTTTTCTCTGCAGACAGCAATCAGTTCTTTTGTCTTTTCCACATTCTCTTCGATTGGATATTTAGATCCATCGAACATGATTGAAGAGAATCCTGCATCGATACATTTTTTACATCCTTCGTATGTTCCGTGGTCAAGGTGTAATGCAACCGGAACTGTGATGTTAAGTTCTCCCATCATAGCTTCAACCATAGCTGCTACAGTCTTGAATCCGGTCATGTATTTTCCGGCACCCTCAGATACACCTAAGATAACTGGTGACTTTAACTCTTCTGCTGTAAGAAGAATAGATTTTGTCCACTCTAAGTTATTGATGTTAAACTGTCCTACTGCGTAGTGACCTGCTACTGCCTTATCGAGCATTTCTTTTGCTGATACTAACATATGTTATTCCTCCAATTCTTACTGCCATAAGCATCTCTGTTTCTTTATGACAAATTTGTTTCACTTGCATTATATATCATAACTTCTAAAAAGACAAGGAACTTATCCTTGCAATTATGAAAACACTAATATATATCAAAATCACAAGGTATCCCGCCCGGTCTTCTTTTATCCGCTTATTGAAATTGTTTTTCTTTATATAAAAGAGTTCTTATAGATTGTATCTATAGGATTAATAATGGACTTTTAACAGACTTGTTTTGAATACTTTGATAAAAAAAGATCTGCAGAGGAATCTGCAGATCTCAGTGACTCCGAGGGGAATCGAACCCCTGATTCCAGCGTGAGAGGCTAGCGTCTTGACCGCTTGACCACGGAGCCATTCGTTTGGTACTTGCCTAGTATAGCAAGGATTTTACAAAAAGGCAAGTACTTTTTTTAATTTTTTTAAATTTCTCGGTTTTTTCTACAATTTAAGGATTTTTAATCTTCTTCATGCGTTCCCGGAACCATGATCTGAAGCTCTTTATTCAGGTTCTCGATCACAACTTCATCATGTTCGCCGCCGAATTCCCCATCCAGCGTCCATGGTATCTCCTCTATAGATTCGAACATGATCCGTCCACTCTTGAACGTATACATATACTTGGAATCCATCTGCTCGATCATCAATGCAGCGATGATTTCCTGCAATTCGATCGGATTCTTAGGTGTCTTGATCAATGTCACTTCAAAAACCCCGTCATCGAATCCGACCTGTTTTCCGATTAGATTACGGAATCCTCCGACGGATCTGGAATTTGTAACCATTCCATATACGAATTCATCTTCGATCACTTCATCATCATGTGTCACCTTCACCTTATATGAAGGAATATTGAACAGACGTTTCGCACCTTCCAGCACATATGCCAGATGTCCCAGAACATTCTTCATAGACTGTTTTGTCTGGTAAGATACATCTGTAAACAGTCCGAATGCCGCAATATAGACAAAAATATCATCATTAAATCTTCCGGCATCACAGGCAAATACTTCCCCATTTACTGCATTGTCCGCCGCCTCCAGTAATCCTCTCGGAATATGAAGGCTGCTTGCGAAATCATTTGTTGTACCGGTCGGAATATATCCGATCGGCTCTCTCTTATCTTTGTCGCGTTTCATCATTCCGGTTACGACCTCGTCAAGGGTTCCGTCTCCTCCGCTGCACACGACCAGATCGTATTCACTGGAATCATATTTTTTAATTTTCTTATAGGCATCACGATACGCCTGTGTCGGATATGCCACAACCTCATAGCCGGCTTTCACAAAGATATCAATCACATCTGCAAGCTTCGGTTTTAAAAGCTCTTTTCCCGCATGTGGATTGTAGATAAAAAGCAAACGTTTCATAAAACATGCATCCTCCTTATCTTTCATATAATTCTTAATTTAATAATGAAGAGGCTATTGTAACTCTCATCACAACGGCCCCTTTATCTCACATTATCCGGATATTTCCTGTATTATTGTTATGCACCTAAAAATGTTGCAACACCACTTACTGCTGCATCTTCATCCTGGCCGTCTGCTACAATTGTAACATCTTCGCCTTTCTGAAGTTTCAGACTCATCATTCCCATAATACTCTTTGCGTTAATCTTTTTACTTCCCATCACAATATATACCTGGCTCGCATACTGGCTTGCTTCCTGTACGAGATGAGCCACCGGACGGTCTTCCATGTCCATATTATTCTGAATGGTAACAGGCTTTCTAATCATAACGACTTGCTCCTCCTTGCTGTTCCCTTAACTGTTGTGCGATTTCACTTAACTTCCTGAGCCTGTGATTCACCCCTGATTTACCCAGAGGATTCGCCATTAGCTGACCAAGCTCTTTCAAAGCTGCTTCCGGGTATGCCAGACGCGTAAGGGCAACGTCTCTTAATCCCTCCGGCAGCTTCTCAAAACCGATCTGATCTCTGATATATGTAATATCCTCCATCTGCCTTACTGCAGCAGATACGGTTTTATTAATATTAGCTGTCTCACAGTTTACTTTCCGGTTCACAGAATTACGCATCTCTTTCATGATACGGACATTCTCCAGTTCCATCAAAGCCACGTGGGCTTCCATTACGTTCAGAATATCTACAATCTGTGAGCCTTCTTTAAGATAAACTACATATGTTCTTTTACGCTGTACAATCTTCGCATCTACATCGAAACTGTTCATCATGTCCCGCAGATGCTCTGCCTGACGCATATCGTTACAGACAATTTCAAAATGATAAGACTTGCTTGGATCACTCATAGACCCCGATGCTATAAATGCTCCCCTGATATATGCTCTCTTACAACAGACTGCCTGCACGATCGTGTCACGGATCGCCATTAGTTCTTCACCTTTTGCATAAATATAATAACTGTAATTATCTTTCCCTGCATTTCTGCGGACTACGATATCAATCTTTATATTAAACGTTTTCTTCAACAATGTAAAGCATTTTCTTGCGACCCCGAGATTTTCCGTATGTACTTTAAGACAGCACACCCCTTTGTATCCCGCTCCAAATGCTCCGCACATATGAACAATTGCAGACAATTCCGCAATATCACAGTGTCTTGCCCTGGCATAATGTTCCAATAATTCTTCTTTTACTTTTCCCGAGAATGACATCTGACTTTCTACCTCGCTTTGGTGACAGCATCCTTTCCGATATCACGGTGTTCGATACGGATACCATAATTATCATTCTTACTCAATGCTTCATATAATTCATTCGCCAACGTCACCGATCGGTGCTTTCCGCCTGTACATCCGATCCCGATTACCAGCTGTGTCTTACCTTCCTGCACATAATTCGGAATCAGGAATTCCACCATATCTGTCAGTTTTGCAAGGAACGTCCTTGCCTTGTCATTATCCATGACATACTCCCGGACTTCTTTGTCATTCCCGCTTTTCGGACGCAGTTCATCAATGTAATACGGATTAGGGAGAAAACGTACATCGAATACAAGGTCTGCATCTGCCGGAATTCCGTATTTGAATCCAAATGACAATACGGATATATACAGATTCTTATATTCTTTATTTTTCACAAAGATCTTTGACAGTTCTGCACGCAGCTCTCTTGTCAGCATATGACTGCTGTCAATCAGATAATCTGCACGCTCTCTTAAGAATTTCAGCCGTTTTCTTTCTTCTTTAATCCCTTCTTCCACTCTCCCGTCTTTTCCGGATAAGGGATGAAATCTTCTTGTCTCTTTATATCTTTTGATCAGTACATCATCACTGGATTCCAGATACAGGATCTCAAATCTTGTCCCCGACCGGTCCAGCTCTTTTAATATCTTCTCCAGCTCATAAAAATTCTGTCCACTTCGGATATCTACTCCAAGAGCAGCCTTGTTGATCTCCGTTCCCGGCACACTTAACAGTTCTGCCATCTTCGGAATCAGCGGTACCGGCAGGTTATCCACGCAAAAATATCCCATATCTTCCAGCATCTTAAGTGCTGTACTTTTTCCAGCTCCGGACATTCCGGTAACGATCACACATCTCATCTTAGAACACTCCCAGTCTCTTTACTTCCGGCTCCAGCCGTACGCCCGACATCTCATATACCTTATCAGACACCTGGTTCATCAGGTTCATCACATCTGCTGCTGTTGCCTGATCTTTATTCACTACAAATCCACAGTGTTTTTCAGACACCTGCGCTCCGCCCACCTGAAATCCACGAAGTCCTGCATCCTGTATCAGTTTTCCCGCAAAATATCCTTCCGGACGTTTGAATGTACTTCCTGCACTCGGGTATTCCAACGGCTGCTTTGTAATTCTTTTTTCCTTCAGATCATCCATAACGGCTTTGATCTCTTCTTTTTTCCCATTCTCAAGTCTGATCACCGCACTTAATACAATATAGCCTTTTTTTGCAATCACACTGGTACGGTATCCAAGTTCCAGTTCTTCTTTTGTCAACGTTTTCACGTCCCCGTCACGGGTAAGAACGGTTACCGTTTCCAGTACATCCTTCATCTCCCCGCCATATGCTCCGGCATTCATCACACACGCCCCTCCGAGTGTTCCCGGAATTCCTGCCGCAAATTCAAAACCTGTAAGTTCTGCTTCCATTGCACGGTTAGCGATCATCGAAAGCAATGCGCCCGCCTGTGCGTGAATCTCATTTTCTGTAATTTCCACCCGATTCATCTGCTTATATATCTGGATGATCACTCCTTCATATCCCTGATCGGATACCAGAAGATTACTTCCATTTCCTACTATATAATAAGGAACATTTTCCTGTGTGCACACCTCGATCACTTTTGCAATTTCTTCTTCCGTCTCTGGTGTCACAAAATAACTCGCCGGACCTCCTACACGGAATGTTGTGTGAATCTTCATCGGTTCGTCCTTTTTCACCTGTTCCATTTTTAAAATACTCAATAATTTTTTTCCTATTTCCTGATTCATTCTTGTCTCCACCTTTTTTTCAGGTTGTTCTTCTTCCAACCACTACTATACCATACAGAATTTTCAGTTCATAAAATTCCTGCCCTCAGACAGTATCTACATCTTACACTAAACGCCCGGTAAATTCAACGTACACTTGCAAATTTGCCTTAAATGCGGTATATTAGTGCCAAGTATTTATTTTTTAAAGGAGTGAATTATACAATTGGACACGAGTGTCGCGATACAACTCATTATTCTATTGATTTTATTGATTCTTTCAGGATTTTTTTCATCTGCGGAGACAGCGTTAACAACGGTAAACCGGATGCGCATCCGCGGTCTTGCCGACGAAGGCAACAAGCGGGCAAAAACCGTTATGCGTATTACCGATGATACCAGCAAGATGCTGAGTGCGATCTTGATCGGTAATAATGTGGTGAATCTTTCTGCCGCTTCCCTTACTACCACCCTGGCTTACAACCTTGGCGGTTCTATGGTAGCAGCTGCAAGTGCAGTTCTTTCTGTACTGATCATTATCTTCGGAGAGATCACGCCAAAGACCATGGCTACACTGCATGCGGAAAAGATGTCTCTTCGTTATGCTTCGGCCATCAATCTGTACATCAAAGTCATGACACCATTTGTATTCATCATCAACAAGCTTTCGGATATCATTCTCCGCATTCTTCACATCGATCCGAATGCCGGAAACAAACAGATGACAGAATCCGAGCTCCGTACGATCGTGGATGTCAGCCATGAAAGCGGTGTCATCGAATCCGATGAAAAAGAGATGATCTATAACGTGTTCGATCTTGGCGATGCGAAAGCGAAAGATGTCATGGTACCAAGAGTTCATGTTACATTTGCCGATGTAAATGCCACTTACGAAGAATTGATCGACATTTTCCGCGAGGACAAATTCACACGTCTTCCGATTTTTGAAGACACAACAGACAATGTTGTCGGCACGATCAATATGAAAGATCTTCTCTTATATGATAAGGAAAAAGAGTTTCACATCCGCGACTTTATGCGCGAGGCCTATTTCACTTACGAATATAAGAATATTTCCGAATTGCTTGTAGAGATGCGTCAGGCTTCCTTTAACATTGCCATTGTTCTGGATGAATACGGTGAGACCTCCGGACTGATCACATTAGAGGATATTCTGGAAGAGATCGTCGGAGAAATTCATGATGAATATGACGAGAATGAAGAAGACTTTATCAAGCAGGTCGGTGAACGCGATTATATCGTAGAAGGTTCCACAAATCTGGATGACTTAAATGACAGGCTCGATCTTGATCTGACCTCAGAAGAGTATGATTCCGTCGGTGGATTCATTATCGAGCATCTGGACCGGCTTCCTGAGATTGGCGACGGCGTCACCACCGAAGACGGCATCCATCTGGTTGTGGAAAAATTAGACAAAAACAGAATTGAAAGTGTACATTTATATCTGCCGGAGCCAAAACCGGAAGATGAAGAAGGAGACGAGGATTAACCCCGTCTCCTTTTTATTCTTCATCTTTCACTTCTTCTCCGGCAAGTTTCAGAATATCTTCAATCTCATCTTCACTGATCCCAAGTCTGTCTGCAACTTCATCCACACTGACTTTACGTCCGTATTCTTCTTTCATACTCTTGATCGTCTCATCCAGTTCTGTAACTTTCTCAACCATCTTATGATCTCTTCTCTTCACTTCTGTCTGCGACTCCAGCGATGCCAGCATTCCGGCACGCACCTGTTCCAGAATCTCTTCTTCATCCTTTTCCTTCCGAATCTCTTTTAATGCCAGCATCAGTACAATATTTCCTTCTTGGATCATATCACCGATAAACACTTCCGGATGATGCAGTTTCACTGCTTCTTCTACTACTTTCGGAAGATAATATGCCATGCGCACCTCTTCCGGTGTCTCTTCCTTCATATCACCGAGACTTTGCAGATATTCTTCTACATATTTCTGTTCGTCCGGGCTTAATGGCTGTTGTTCTTCACTTTCTGCTTCTTTTACTGTACCTCCGGCCTGTTTATAACCGATCACTGCCATCTTCATCGATAACAGGTAATCACAGACCAGATTCATCTGTTCCTGCGAAAGCCCGTCCTCTTCAAAATACTTTTCCACTTCATCTACGGTAATCTTTCCGTTCTGATCTTCTGCAAGTGCAAGTACTCCCGTAAGTTTTTCTTTAAACTGTAGTCTATCTGCCATTTTACTCCTCCATCTTTCTTATTACTTTTATTCATATATACACATTTTATTGTTGTCTTAATACTTCCAAAGCAATTCCATAATATTATGAAAACGCCCCTGTGTCAATTACTATGCCTCCCGTCAGCAGATTCTCCTGTATATGCCGGCACTAAAAAAGGACTTGTTCTACATTGTTTTGTAAAACAAGCCCTTTTTCATTTATCTTCTATTCCATGGAGTGGTGTTTGTATAACCCGTACAGATATAAGCTGCCCCCGATCAATCCTACGATCAGTCCTCCGTAGATTCCTGCACACATGAGATTTTCCAGATTGCCTGTGATAGAAAATCCCAAAAATTTGCAGATCAGCATTCCTGCTCCCATCGTCGCTGCCATCCATCCAATCATATTGATTACCAGAAAGGCACTGACAGCTCCTTCTATTGTAAATTCCTTATTTAACATATTCCACAGATATCTCATCTCTAAACGCCTCCCGTTTTTTGAATCTTTACTCTTATCTCTTTTTCTGATTCAAGTATAGAAAGGCTATGTTAAATAAAATATCCCGGCAATGAAAAATCTATGTTAAATCTTTTCCTGCACGATCAAAGTCTGATATCCTGCCCGCTTCAGACGGCGCTCCATCTGTACCGCATCATTTAAATCATCAAATTCTCCCACATAGACTCTGTAATACGGACCGGACCGGTCAATGTACACCGGATACTCCTGCTCCAGAAGTTCATTCTGCAGCCGGTTCGCATAGCGTTGATTCCGGAACAGACCCACCTGCACCCGGTACACCGGAACTTTTTCTTCTTTGATCAGCCCATTACTTTCCAATGTGTCCAGAATCCCATCTGCAATCGCCTGTGCGATATCTTCAAAGTTATCATCAAACAGACGGTTATCTGTGTCCGAATTCAGGAATCCGGCTTCTATCAGTATCGCCGGCATCTTCGTACGTTTCAAAACCACCAGATCCGGTCTTGCTTTCACGCCCAGATTCACGAAGCCTACACCTTCGAGCTGCTCATTGATATCCTGTGCCATCTTGTATTTGAGTCCCGACAGATCATAGATCAGACTTTCAACTCCTTCCACCTCATTATCGGCAGGAAATGAATTTCTATGAATAGAAACAAAGAAATCCACTCCTGCCTGATTCGCTTTCATTGCTTTTTCATATGGTGTCTCGTAGACATCAGTTGTTCTGGTATACTCTACATCAATTCCTCTGTCTGATAAAATCTCTCCGATCGCAAGCACTAGTTTCAGGTTGTCATCTTTTTCCTGCCGGCCTTCATACACGGCTCCCGGATCTCTTGCACCGCCATGGCCAGCATCCAGCATGATTGAATATGCCATAGATGTCTCCTTTTTTGATTATTCTTTCATATATAAACTATGACATACCTGATAAAAGAGTGTATATAAATAAGGTAAAAGAATCGTCGATCACAACTGTGCAACTTTATGTGGATTCAAAATATTCTTCGGATCAAACACTTTCTTAATTCCATTCATCAGTTCCAGATTCTCTGTCGGAAGTGATTTCCTGAGATATGGTTTCTTCGCAAATCCAATTCCATGTTCACCGGATACCTGTCCTCTTAACTCATGTGCTTTCTGATATATTTTCTCCATGGTATCTTTCATACGTTTTTCCCATTCTTCATCGCTTAAATCATCTTTCAGAATATACGCATGAAGATTTCCATCTCCCGCATGACCAAAACTTTTAATACGGATATCCTTTTCTTTCTGAAGATTATGAAGATATACAACCATATCATTGACACAGTTTCTTGGAACAACCATATCTACTTCGTCCATATAAGTCGTAGATCCTTTGATTGCTTCCAGGAATGCACCTCTTGCCTTCCAGATAGATTCTTCTCTTTCTTCTGTATCTGAGATCAGCACATCCAGTGCTCCCTGTTCCAGACATAATTTCGCTACCTTTGCATACGCCTCTTCAATCTCTTCTACAGAATTTCCATCAAATTTCAACAGCAGATATGCATCTGACTGCTTATCCGGAAATGCTTTTCCCAGATATTCCTCTGCATCTTCAATGACTTCTCTCTGCATGAATTCGACTGCTGTCGGTATGGTCTTGGATTTGATGATTACCGGTACTGTATCGATTGCCTGTTCCAGTGTCGGGAAAGGTATCAGAAGACTGATCACCTTTTTCGGCAGTGGAAGTAATTTTAAAATTGCTTTCGTAATAAATCCAAGCGTTCCTTCCGAACCGATGATCAGATTTTTCAGATCATAACCGGAACTGTTCTTAACAACTTTTCCTCCAAACTGCGTGATTTCTCCGTTAGGAAGAACCACTTCCAATCCCATCACATAATCTCTTGTCACACCATATTTTACTGCTCTCATGCCACCTGCATTTGTGCTGATATTTCCTCCGATGGTCGCTGATTTTTCTCCAGGATCCGGTGGATAGAAGAAATCATGTTCTTCTACATAAGTTCCAAGTTCCATCAAAAGAACTCCCGGCTCCACTGTAACTGTAAGATTTTCCTCGTCCAGTTCCAAAATATGATTCATAAGCGTGGTGTCGATCATAATTCCGTGTTCGATTGCTACGGAAGATCCTACCAGTCCGGTTCCTGCACCTCTTGGTGTTACCGGAATTGTATGTTCATATGCATATTTCATGATCGCTGATATCTCTTCCGGTGATTTTGCCCTTACCACTATATCCGGATAGCTGCTTGTTCCTCCCAACTCATCATGACTGTATTCTTCATTAATAAAGTCTCCGACCAGTACCCGTTCTTCGTCCTTTACAATCTCTTTTATATATGTAATATCTGAATTATCCAGTTTTTTATATTTTTCCATGATTATGCTCCCTTCTTTTCTTCTATCTTCTGAATCAGCTGCGGGATCACATCATAAAGATCTCCCACCAGACAATAATGTGCGGTTTTAAAAATCGGTGCTTTTTCATCTTTGTTGATTGCAAATATCGTTTCCGAATGGTTCATACCCGCAGTAAACTGAACTGCTCCGGAGACCCCACAGGTAATAATAAGCTTCGGTCTGACTGTACGCCCGCTTAAACCTATCTGACATTTCGCCGGCAGCCATCCGGACTCTGCCATTGGTCTGGTACATGCAAGTTGTCCGCCCAGAAGATCTGCAAGTCTTTGAAGCATCTCCAGATCTTCCTGTTTCTTTACACCACGACCTGCTACTACAAGCACATCTGCATTTTCAATGAATTTTTCTTTTTCTTTTAATACAATATCCAGTACATCTACATGTGAGTCCAGTCTTTCTTTCGCAATTGTACAGTTTACAATTTCACCCGTTTCTTCTACTGATCGCTTTGGTGCATTCATGATCTTATACCTCACAGTAGCCATTTGCGGACGGTGATACGGTGTCTTGATATGTGCCATAATATTTCCACCAAAAGCCGGACGGATTTGCGAAAGATCTGTATCTTCATTCATTTCAAGAATCGTACAATCTGCTGTCAGTCCGGTCTTCATCCTTGCCGCCACTCTTGGTGCCAGCTGTCTTCCAACGGTCGTTGCACCCACCAAAATAGACGATGGCTTCACATTCTGAATAAAATCTTCAAAAACGGCTGTATATGGTTCGATCTTAAACCGCTCCAGTTCCGGTTCATCATATACGAATACTTTGTCAGCTCCATAATGCAGCAGTTCATGGCTCTTTTCACTGATATGATTTCCCATGAATACTGCATATACCGGATGACCGGTTACCTGCGCCAGTTCTCTTGCTTTTCCCAGCAGTTCCAGCGTTACCGGATGGATCTTGCCATCTACATGATCCACATATACAGCAATTCCTTTCCATTCTTCTTTATTCACACTTGGTCTTACTGTATCTTCTACATATTCCACTGCGCCTTCCGGACCTTTCTTTACACAAAGGCGGCACATCTTACAGGCCGCATTGATTGAAAGTTTTCCGTCTTTTTCTTCCATTGCCCCAAACGGACAGATCTTAACCAGTTCTTGATTATCTGTAACTTTTTCCTGATGTATGATTAATTTAGCCACTTTCTTTTCCTCCTACACGAATTTCATTTCCACGATTTTATCAAACAATTTCTCTGCAAGCACATCTCCCGCTTCATTCCAGATCTCTTTTTAATCATTCACAGCAGGTGGAAATATCTTCTGCACCTGTGTCGGTGATCCATTCAGACCATAATGCATTTCATCGGTATCTTTCATATCTTTCAGGGACAGCACATTGATTTCACGCTCTTTCGTCTCCGTCTTTTTCACATAAGATGGAAGTCTCGGTTGGAAAATATCTTTATTCACAGCAAGGAGACATGGAAACTGAACCTTTGCAATCTCAACTTCCTCCGGCAGATCCATGCTGACGGTAATTCCGTCTTCCTCAACTTTATTGATTTTTACAACATCTGCTACACTCGGAATGTTCAGCCACTCGGAAATCTCCGGTCCTACCTGAGCAGTATCCCCATCCGTTGTCTGACGTCCGCAGAGAATCAGATCGAACTCACCGCTCGCTTTGATCCCCTGTGCCAGCGTATAACTCGTAGCCAGCACATCTGCTCCTCCGAATTTGCGGTCTGACAAAAGTGTTCCCGCATCCGCTCCCATCGCAAACGCTTCCCTGATCACCTGTTTTGCCTGAGGTGGTCCCATAGAGATTACCTGTACTGTTCCGCCTGTCTGCTCACGTATTCTGAACGCTGTCTCCAATGCATAGAGATCATAAGGATTCATCTTTGATGCTGCTCCGTCTCTTTTTAACACTCCGGTAACCGGATCCACTTCTACTTTATTACTCTCTGGTACCTGCTTGATACAAACAAGAATCTTCATATCTGTTTCTTCCTTCCTTTTTTTGAATATTTTATAAATAATTTTTTATCTCATTCTGCTTCCGGCATATGCCACACATCCGGCTATTACAATAAAAATCGCACAATACTTCATTACTTTTCTCAGTATTTTACTTTCATTTCCAACCGTTGCAGTTGCCGCCGTTCCAATTGCAATGCTCTGCGGAGAAATCATCTTTCCGATTGTCGCCCCGACTGTATTCGCTCCCGCAAGCCAGCACGGATCCAGTCCAAGACTTCCTGCAGTCTCTACCTGCAAGCCTCCAAACAACACATTTGCAGAAGTTCCGCTTCCTGTCACAAATGTTCCTATTGCTCCGACAAACGGTGCTGCCGCCGGATAGAAATCGCCTGTCAACGTTACCAACATACCGGCAATCTCCGCAATCATTCCGCTGTGGCTCATGATTTTTGCCATGGCCATGATCGACATGATCGTAACCACCGTCTTCCACATCTGTCTACAGGTATCCTTAAACACCTTTCCTATCAGTGAAATGTCTGCTCCCTGAATCTTTCCTCCGATCACGGCAGCCAGAAGTATCAGCACACCCGGTGTTGCGACCCAGGTAAATGTATACGGCGTACCGCCTTTGCCACTATAGATCTGAACGACCGTCTTAATCTTTCCCAGTGTGTCATGCAGCGGCGGAACCATACTCGATGTAAGCAGCAGAAATACAAAAATCAGAATAAACGGAATGCATGCCTTCACCGCTTCTGCTATTGTGATTCTGTTTTCTGACTCCTGACATATCTCTTCCTGCTTCTTATCTCCGATCAGATATTCTTTTTCCCGGCTCTGCGGATTTTTTCTTGCCATCAAGATCGTCACTGTCATCGAACATACCGAACCGATGATGACTGGGAGTTCTGCTCCCAGAAATCTCGCTGCCAGAAGTTCCGGTACGGCAAATGCAATTCCGGATGCAAGTGTAATCGGCCAGATTCCTTTCAATGCCCTGACTGATTTTCCTTCAATGATCACCATCACAAAAGGTGTGATTAAGATTAACGGTAATAACTGCACCGTTGTATCCCATGCAAGACTTCCCTGTGAGATTTCCGTAAGCTGCGCCAATGTTACCGTCGGTATTCCGACAGAGCCGAAGGCCGTTGGTGTTGCATTTGCTACCAGACAGGCAACCGTCGCAGGGATTGGTGAAAATCCAAGTCCGCAAAGGATTCCCGCCGGAATGGCAACCGCTGTTCCAAATCCAGCCATACCTTCCAGAAATCCTCCGAATCCCCAGCCGATCAACAGCAGCAGGATTCTCCGGTCTTTTGACACCCCCGTCAGTACTTTCTTGATCTTCTCCATACTTCCTGTTGCTATACACAGGTTGTAGGTAAATACTGCGGCAATAATCACCAGGCTTACCGGCCAGATGGCCATAGCCACACCCTCCAGACCTCCGGTTACACAATCCTTCACCGGCATCTTCCAGTAAGTAAGTGCCAGCAAGATTGCTGCCGCAAGAGCAATCGGACAGGCTTTGAATGCCGGCTTTTTTAATACCCCAAGTGCCAGCATCAGCCACAGGATCGGTAACAGCGCAAGAACAAACGCTAAAAGTTTCATTGTGATGTGCCCTCCATTCATAACGTTTTGTAATTGGTACTACCATTGTTTGTATAAAGAAAACTTGCCTCAAGCAAGTTTCTATGTACTTTATTATTTTCCATTTATACCCGCCAGTAGAAATGAACCAACACATTGGTCGTACCACTCTTTCGTGTATTTAGTATAGTTCTTGTGGATTTCAAAGTCAATATTTGTTTATTTTTTCACATCATTGATTTTTTATAGACAAATTTGTAGGTTTTTTCACCAATTTTTCTTACACGCTCAGGTACTCAGGTATCTGTATGACCTGCAACTGTTTCTTACGAACGCATGGCATAAAAAAGCGGCTGCCCGCCGGTTTCCCACCGTCAAAGCAACCGCTTAATTTCGCATTTTGCAAAGCATCTTTCCTTTTATACTCTCTATACTTTTCTATTTTCCCGCTCTTTTAAAATCTCATTGATCAGCATAAAGTGACATTTTAATGCTTCCTGACCTTTCGTTTCATCTTTCTCTTTCAGTGCTTCTATCAATTTTTTATGATATTCATTTAACATTTTTTTCCGCTCTTCCGTACGCAAAATCTCCGCACGCATATCGTGAATAAATGAATCGATCACACCGGAACATGCCTCCAGAAAATCCTGCACCAGTATATTGCCCGACGCCTGTGCGAGTGTATAATGCAGTTTCTTATCCAGTGCTGCATTCTTCACATCATCCTGACTCCGATCCAGTTCCTTTGCTGCTTTCTCCATTTCTTCTATCTGACCATCTGATGCATTCTCTATCGCAAGCGTAAAAGCCAGACATTCCAATGCCTGGCGTATCTGACTGATCTGTCTGTAGTCTATCTGATCCATGGCAAACATCATCGTCATCGTCTCCGCAAGACTTTTCTGGAATTCGCAGGTAATATAATTTCCCGAGCCCTGCTGCGAAGAGATCACTCCTGTCATATCCATGATACGGATTGCCTCCCGCACCGAATTACGGCTTACATTCAACTGTTCTGCGATATCCCGCTCCGGCGGCAGTTTCTCCCCCGGACGAAGTTCTCCATCCAAAATCTTCTTTTTAAAGTAATCAATTACGCCTTTATAAGCCTTCTGCTGTCTCTCCATCACATTCCTCTTTCATTACGCGACCACAAGTGGAACACCCAGTTCTTTTGCTTTGCTGACATTCTCTTTAGAAACTCCGTCATCTGTAATAATCTTATATACTTCGTTTGTCGGACAGATTACAGACAGATAGCCTCCTCCGAATTTGCTGCTGTCTGCAAGTACATATACCTTCTCTGCCGCTTTCATGATCGCTTTTTTTACTTCCATCTGTGGCGTGGCAATGGAAGTAAGACCCACATTAAAATTAATACTGTGAACACCGATAAATGCTTTATCCACATGGAACTTTGACATATTCTGGATTGCCACATCCCCCATTGTTGCCGCAAGATGTCCCGTCACATAGCCTCCGATCATAAAGAGTTCCACATGTCCGACTCCCGCCAGCTCATTTCCGGTGATCAGGGAATTGGTCACAACCGCAATCCTTTTTTCCGGATGGTTCCGGATCTCCCTGGCAAGGTAGAAACTGGTCGACGCATCATCGATGATGATCGTATCCCGGTCTTCCAGAAAATCATAAGCCATTTCCGCAATCTGCTTTTTCTGTGCGACATTCCGGTAGAGGGATTCTGTCGAATATCTTCCGCTTTCAGTTTCCGCCGTTTCCAGCTTCACCGCTCCGCCATGAGTGCGCTTCAACAATCCTTCTATATCCATTGCTTTGATATCATTCCTGATCGTCACTTCCGAGCATCCGAATTCCCTGCTCAGATCTGTTACCTTTACTTTTCCTTTTCTGTCAAGTTCTCTTAATATCTCATTTCTACGTTCTTCCATGGCTGCCTCCCCTGCAACTATCTCTTAATAAATAAGTTTACACTATCTGTTTTTATTGTCAAGCACACAGCCATTTCCTTTTTTAAAACAATCCCTATATTTTCTCTGTTATCTCATTCTCACCTTACTCTGTCCAAGCTGTGTGGCGATGATAGTAAATATCGGTACAAACTGGTCTCCAAAATCCTGTTTCGGAAGGATCATTGCACATTCCGGTGCATAATAGATTCCGATCGTCTTCGGTGTCACTACCGCTCTCTCGATATGATCCCATTCATAGGTTCTGCTCTCTTCATTCTGTCTTATCGTAATACCAGCTTCCGAAAATGTATACTCTGCCGGTGAATTATATTCTTTATTTATAACAACCTGTTTTTTTGCCCGCATCTTAAGCTGGATCGGCGTACCGCCAAGGAACAGTACTGCCGCAGCAAGATAAAGTGCTGCTCCCGCACCATTTACCTTTCCTGTTGTATAAGAAAAGATTCCCATAAAAACAATTGCAAGTCCAAGGATATTGACCAGGAAACCACTGAATTTGGAATATGCATGGAACAAAAGGAAATCATACAATGCTTCCTTTGTCATGTTCACTGTCATCCGGCTTTCTTTGATCACATCTGCCGATCCTGTCACTTCATTTTCTGTTGTTGCATTTTCTTCTGCCTTATTCTCTGGTGTACTCATAGCATAACCTCCTGTATTTTTATTTCTTTTTTTAGAAAAGTCCTTTTATACTTTGACATATAAAAGGACTGAAATGTTATTTGTATTACGGTTCAGATTAGTTTGCTTTTACTCGATCATAAGCCCAGCCTTCCGGACTGTAGATACCTTTCTGTCTCTTCTGCATCCATTTATCAAATGCTGCTGTAATGAATGGGCAGAGGAACAGTGTAATGATAGATGCTGTCGCACACTGTGCTGTTGCCATACTTACCATACCTTCCATTGAAGGATCTGCTTCTGCAACTGCTGCAGGTGTCATAGCTGAGTTCAGGGCAGTTGTACCGATAGCTGCACCCATCGCATTTCTTTCCTTCTTTGGAAGGAGAAGATTGATTACGAAGAAGAAGATAACTGCTGTTGCTGCAGAGATCAGTCCAAGTACGATACCGGAAGCACCTGCTGTCAGGATTGTCTTGATATCTGTCTTCGCACCAATTGAAATGGTCATGAAGAATGTTACGATTGGCTGAGCTGTCTTACAAGCATCACGGAATCCTTTGTCCAGATTTCCCCAGATAAATCCGATAAGCAGTGGAACTAATACTGCGATCAGGGATTTGATCGGGATATTTGCAAGTCCTGTTGCACCAAGAGCGATCAGTGTGAAGAATGGTCCATCATTCAGTGACAGGATTGAGATAGCTCCTGTATCTGTTGCATTTCCGAACTGTGAAGAAAGGGAAATGTACAGTGATCCGTTTGAGTTTGTAATTGTTGCAATTAATACAAATGGTGCGATTCCGAGGAATCCTTCTGGTCCGCAGATCTTACCAACAATGAGACCAACAATAACTCCAAGTAAGAACTTGGTACCAGTCATAATTACACCTTTGTAAAGCGGCATACCTACCTGTTTAATGTCGATCATAGATCCACATACGATCAGGAAGAATCCCATCATACATGCATTTCCTTCATAGAACAGTGCTGTTACATATCCTCCGATCTGGAATACCTGCGGTACAAATGTTGCAAGTACAACCGCGATTACCAACGGGATGATTACCAGACCTCCCGGGAGGTTTTTCATTTTGTTCAGAATATCAAGATCTTTTCTTGTGTTCTGAGGCTGTTTGTTTTCTTCGCTCATGTTCTCTCTCCTTTTCTCTTTTTTGATGCGTTTTTTCGTTTATGATCAGGATGGATTTCCCCGATGCTATCTTGCCGATTCTTTAAACAGACGTTCTACGATATCGCAGGCTGTATTGTCATTTCCTGTAAGTCCGCCTTTTCCTACGACCG
The DNA here is from genome assembly GCA_934309195.1 of uncultured Dorea sp. Lineage (GTDB taxonomy): Bacteria > Bacillota > Clostridia > Lachnospirales > Lachnospiraceae > Dorea_A. The sequence continues at coordinate 35,501 of CAKRCY010000007.1, read as the reverse complement.
GAAGTCCGTCATATTTTCCGACTAATCTTCCGACGTCTGTCTGTGGAATCACATAGTCCATCACTTCGATGCACTCAACTCCCAGCTGATAGCATACATTTACCATCGTGTCACCACCTGTAGTATACAGACCGGCAATCCGTTCTCTTCCGACCTGTTCCAGTACCTGCGAGATAATGGTTCCAAGTCCGGCATTGATACGGTTTGCGCTCATTCCGCCTGCATAGCCACGTTTTTTATCTTCTTCATCCAGATTCAGAAGTTCTCCGTGAAGTGCTGTCTCAAACAGGATTGCTCTTGGCTGTTCACCGCTTTCAATCAGTTCGACTGCTTTGTTCACTGCTTTGAACGCTTCGTCTAACGCTTCATCCCCGCCATTGATCAGAGGAATCGGTTCCACGCTGATTCTGACATGTCTGGAATCTTCACATAATACCTCCATCTGCTTCTTCGTAACCGGTGTTGCACTTCCGGCTGCGATCAGGACTGTCTTTCCTTCTTCACTGGCTGCCGGCGGGATATTCGGCTGTTCTTCCTGGATGAGTCCTCTTCTGTACGCAAGTTTGGAAGTAAACGGTCCCGGGTCCACTGCAACCACGTCCCAGTCAAGCTCAATACAGGCCTGTGCGATCTGATCCACATCTTCCAGTGTGATCGCATCAACAATGATGACACCTGCACCATCATTTCTTACTTCTGTAAGTGCTTCCCTGATTCCTTCTTTTCCTTTCAGAACCTGATCTAATGTAACCAGTCCGACCTTTCTTCTGGTCTGGCCTGCAAGAAGTCTTGGTATGTAATTCTCTTTTACCGGTGTACGTACATCCTGTGCAACCGGTGTGTTGATCAATGCCACGCCATCGATCACTGAATATCCGCCAACAAGGATTCTTCTGGACTGCGGCATTGCCGGCACGACAACTGCCACTGTATCTTCATTCAGCTGATCTAACATTGCATCAACTTCTACGCCTACGCCGCCACGTAACGTTGTATCAATACGTTTTGAAAAGTATTTTACTCCCATCGCTTTTAATGCATTGGCAGCTGATTTTACTTTCTCATATGCTTCTTCTTTTGGAAGTGGTCTTGAATTACTGCTGATCAGAATTGCGTCAAGAGATGCTGTCTCTCTTGCTTTCTGCGCTGCTTCTTCATTAAAAAATACTGCTGTTCTTGCTTTCGATCTTGCTAATAATACACCTGTCGTTGTTGCTCCTGTCAGGTCATCCGCAACTGCTCCTATCAAAGGCATGATGCATTCCTCTCTTTCTATCCGTTCACTTGCTTTCTGAATTAGTTCTCTTTTTTCTCATGCTGTTTTGCTGCATACTCTGCGACTACTTTTGTAGACTCGATCAGACTGATGCATCCTGCAATTCCTTTACCTGCAATGTCAAATGCTGTTCCGTGGTCTACAGAACTTCTGATGAATGGAAGTCCGAATGTAAGTGTTACAGATTTTTCAAAGTCTAACGTCTTACAAGCGATGTGTCCCTGATCATGATATAAAGAAAGGATTGCATCGAATTTGCCGGATTTTCCAATGTGGAATACGGAGTCAGCCGGGCAAGGTCCGATTGCATTGATTCCTTTTTCCTGAGCAGCTTTTACTGCCGGTTCGATCTCATCGATCTCTTCACGTCCGAATAATCCGTTGTCTCCGTTATGTGGATTTAATCCTGCAACTGCGATCAGTGGATTCTCGATTCCGACTTTTCTCAACTCTTTGTCGATGTTAATAACATCTTCAAGAATGACGTCTTTGGTAGCGTAGTGACATGCATCTACCAGTGACATATGTCTGCTTACAAAGAATACTCTTAATTTGTGGCAGGAGAACATTGTCAGAGCGTATGGAGAATGTGTTACATTCTGATAGATCTCTGTATGTCCAGGTTCTTTTACACCGATCAGTTTGATCGCTCCTTTGTGGATTGGTGCTGTAGAAACTGCATCGATCTTTCCTGCTTCTCCGAGTTCGATGGATTTCATGATCCAGTCAACTGCCATCTGTCCTGCAAGTGCCTGAACTTTTCCCCACTCGATAGAATCTGTATCGTAATCACCTGTCTCGATGATGTCTACGGTTCCGAATTCATATTTTGCTTCTGACGGATCTTCTATCTTGTTGTATTTTAATTCTTTTCCAAGAACCTTTGCTGCTCTGTCCATGATTGCGATACTTCCGATTACAAACGGACGACAACAGTCGTGGATTTCTTCGCTTAACATTGTTCCTACTACGATCTCAGGTCCGATGCCTGCAGGATCTCCCATTGTGATTGCTGTTACTGGTTTATACTGTGTACTCATAATCTTTTATTTTCCTTTCGTTTATTTTTGTTTGCGTTTTCGTTTTGATGTTTATATCTTACATTTATTTTTCTGTTTTTGCAATAGTTTTTCTGTTTGTTTTGTAACTTTATCACAATTGCATAGTTTCTTTTTCTTGTTTTTGTGCATTTTTCAACAGTTTGTTAACGTTTTATCAGTGTTTTCCAGTATTTTCTTTTTCTTTCGATTATTTTTGTTTTTATTATTGCTTTTCTACCATATTAGGGATATAATCATAAAAAAAGAAAGCAAAAACAAAATATCAAAAACGGAGGGTATCATGAGTAAAAAACTTTTTTTTGGAAGTAACCTGAAAATGTACAAGAATATAAAAGATACCGTTTCCTATCTTCAGGATCTGGAATCTCTGACAAAAGATATAAGCAGGGATGAAATCGAATTATTCATCATTCCTTCTTATACTACTCTGGATAGTGCTTCGAAAGCAATCGACCAGAAAAATATCCGTCTGGGTGCACAGAATATGTGTTGGGAAGAACAGGGACAGTTCACAGGAGAGATTTCTCCTCTGATGCTTCAGGAAGCAGGCATCGGTCTTGTCATGATCGGTCATTCCGAACGCCGTCATGTATTCGGCGAGACAGATATCGAAGAGAATAAGAAAGTTCTCTGTGCACTGGAACACGGATTCAAGACTCTTTTATGTATCGGAGAGACTGCAGAGGAAAAGGAATTCGGCATCAGCGCCGAAGTGCTCCGCACACAGTTAAAGGTAGGATTCCATGGTGTATCTGCCGAAGATGCCAAGAACATCTGGGTAGCATACGAACCAGTATGGTCCATCGGAGTCAACGGAACTCCTGCTTCTGCTGATTACGCAGAAGAAATGCACAAAGTCATCAAAGTAACTTTACGCGAGATCTTCGGCGATGCAGCCGATGAGATTCCGGCACTTTACGGTGGAAGCGTAAATCCTGGCAATGCATGTGATCTGATCGTTCAGCCGTCCATCGACGGACTGTTCACAGGACGTGCTGCATGGCAGGCAGATAAATTCGACACTTTGATCCGTGATGCGATCAAAGCATATGACGCAAAATAAAGCTTCTTAATATAGAAGACATTTTAGCAAACCGTAATTCATTAAAAAACATTTTAATTTTTATATCTAAGGAGGATATTCACTATGAAAATCGCAATCGGATGTGATCCAAACGCACAGCAGGCAAAAGAGGAACTGATCAAATTTATGGAAGATAAGGGTTATGGAGAGATCAAAGACTTCGGAAGCGAAGATCCTATCTACGCCAACACAGCAGTTGCAGTTGCAGAAGCTGTTGCTTCCGGCGAGTATGACCGCGGAATCCTGATCTGCGGAACAGGTCTCGGAGTTTCCATCGCAGCCAATAAAGTAAAAGGCGCTTATGCAGCATTACTTTCTGATGTATACTCAGCCAAGAGAGCCCGTCTCAGTAACGATGCCAACATCGCATGTATGGGAGCTTTCACCATCGGAAACAAATTAAGAGAAGAATTAACAGATGCTTTCCTGACAAACGAATTCGTTCCGGGATGCTCTTCCCAGCCAAAGGTAGATGCTTTCAGAGAGTACGAAGCAGCTCACCAGAAATAATCGAAACGTAAAAAAGGCAGTACACAGATCATCACTCCGTGTACTGCCTTTTTACATTTTTAGTTTTACAAATTACGATTTCTCTTTTCCACATCCATGATCATGTCCACTCTTGTGGCATGTCTTCCGCCTTCAAACTTCGCGTTCAGCCATGCATCCACGATGCATTTCGCTGTCTCGATACCGATCACACGTGCTCCGAATGCGATTATATTCGCATCATTGTGTTCTTTCGCCATTCTTGCTGTATATGGATCACTGCATACTACTGCACGGATACCATTCACTTTATTTGCTGCAAGTGAGATTCCCGCACCGGTTCCGCAGATTGCAATTCCCTGCTCTACTTCACCGCTTGCCACTGCATTACCAATCTTTTCACCAAACTCCGGATAATTGCAGCTTTCATAAGTATCTGTTCCATAATTCACAACTTCATGTCCCAGGCTTTTCAGATATTCTGCTATCTCATTTTTCATGTCTACTGCCGAATGATCGTTTGCAATTCCTATCTTCATATCCTTGTTCCTACCTTTGTCTTTCATATTTTACTCATTTATATTATAATTAGTAGCGAAATAAATATCAATGTTTTCAGAAATGTTTTATCTAAGGAGTTATTTATGGTTAAATTAATCGCCAGTGACCTCGACGGCACATTACTTCAAAACGGCGCACGCGATGTAAATCCAATCGTTTTCGACCAGATCCGTACATTAAAAGAACACGGGATCACGTTCGCAGCAGCCAGCGGACGTCAGTACCTGAACCTGCGCAGACTGTTCACTCCGGTTCAGGATGATATCGCATACATAGCCGAAAACGGTTCTCTTTGCATATACAACGAAGAGACTATTTCCAAAGGGATCATCGAACAAGATCTTGCTTACCGTATTCTGGATGAAGTTGCCAGATATCCACAATACAATTGCATTATCTCCGGTGAACGTGTCTGCTACAGCACCTCGAAAAATCCGGAATTCTATAATCACATGGTAAATGTCATCAAGAATCATATGAAATTCATTGATGATCCAAAAAATGAGATTCCGGAACCGATCCTTAAGATTGCAGTCTGCGATTACAACGGAACCGATGCATGCGAAAAGCATTTAAAAGAAATGTTTTCTTCCGAGATTAAAGTGGTTACTTCCGGTAACCTCTGGGTAGATTTTATCTGTCCGACAGCCAACAAAGGAAGTGCGTTGAAAAATCTGCTCGACCATCTGCATATCGATGCAAAGGACTGTGTTGTATTCGGTGACCAGTACAATGATGTTGAAATGCTTAAGACCGCCGGTACAAGCTATGCTATGGCTAATGCCGCCCCTGGGATCGATAAATATGCAACCCATGTTACGGATTCTGTTGAGAAAGTTTTGCAGCAGATTATTGATGAATTGCCTGCGGTATAACACACAAAAATCAGGAAATAAAAAGCGGGCAATATTGTATACAATCAACGGCTTTGAACAAAGTAACCATAGCCGCATGTATACAATATTGCCCTTCTTTCATCCTCTTTACGAGGATCTTATTGGAACACTACTAATACAATTTGCTTATTCATATTTTTCAAAAATCCTGCACAGAAGGAATGCCTGTGCATACGTCAGTACCGCGAACCCAAAGAACACCCATATGATACTTGCGATTACAAATGTTCTGGATGTAAATAATGTCAAAATCACAGAACCGACACTCAATCCTACAATCACGATCGTAGATGGAATATGTGCCGCCGCAAGAAGCAGTGCATTCCGCAGTGTTGCGAAGATTCCATTTTCAAATCTTGCAATGTACGGAAACAAATACTGGAACATCAACATCCACATTCCACCAATTATCGCAAGCACGATCCGCATAATACTGTATATACTGCTGCCCTTAAAAACTCCGATAATCCGGAAATCAACAAACAGCAAGATGGCAATGACAGCCATGATCATCCAGCAGATGGTTGCCGGTCTGAAGTTCCTTTTATAGGCTTTCCAGAATTCTTTCCATACCGACGGGTCTTCCCCTCTTGCCATCTTCATTGCTACCGTATACAGAGCACTTAAGGAAGTTCCGATGGTGATCACCGGAATACATCCAACCACAAAGATCATATTTAATATTATAATATCCCCCAGTCGTCCAAGTACTCTCATTACCGGACTGTCAATTGCCCAAAATTTCATTCTTCAACCGCCTCTACTTACTTAATCTGATTACATTCCATGATGCTTTTCCAAGAAGAGTTGTCATGATTCCGCCATCCATCTTTGAACGTTTTACTGTCTTCGGTACTACTTTCTCTTCATAAGAGCTGTTGACCAGTTTCAGGTCAGATTCTTCCATTACGATATGCTCTACCAGGTGGAATCCTTCCATACCTCTCAAGTCTGTTGTCAGCTCAATATCATCTTCCAGCGTACGGTTAACAGCGAAGATCGTAAGCTCTTCTTTTTCTTCATTATACACTGCAACACTTTCTACGTCAGTAACATTTTCATGTTTTGCTGTGTCATGCTTTGTTGTCTGCACCAGAGGCATCAAGGCTATACCACGGCCATACTTGGAAGCGTGAAGGAATGGATAGAAAATAGTCTGCTTCCATGCTGCTCCGCCGCCCTGATCTGTCATGATCGGTGCAATAACGTTAACCAGCTGTGCCAGACATGCAATCTTAACTCTGTCCGCATGTTTTAATAATGTGATCAGCATCAAGCCGACTGCCAGTGCATCTTCAAATGTATAGATATCTTCGAGCATCGGAGGTGCTACCTGCCATGGATGATTCTGTGTGATATCATCATCAGCTGCATTCGAATGGAACCATACATTCCACTCATCGAAACTGATATTAATGTCTTTCTTTCCGCGTTTTTTCGCTTTTACATAATCGCATGTTGCGATGACTGTCCGAATGAATTCATCCATATCATCTGAGCATGCAAGGAAATCTGCAGTATCGTCATCACGGTTTCCATAATACTGGTGCATAGATACATAGTCCACATAGTCATATGTATTCTCCAGTGTTGTGGACTCCCATTTTGGGAATGTCGGCATATCAAGCGCAGAACTTCCGCAGGATACAAGTTCAATTGACGGATCGATCAGTTTCATTGCTTTTGCTGTCTCTTCTGCAAGACGTCCATATTCTTCCATTGTCTTGTGTCCGAGCTGCCAAGGTCCGTCCATTTCATTTCCGAGACACCATACCTTAATGTTGTGTGGATCTTTTACGCCATGTTTGATACGAAGATCACTGTATTTTGTTCCACCCGGATGGTTACAGTATTCCAGAAGGTTGCAGGCATCTGCAATTCCTCTTGTCCCAAGGTTTACCGCCATCATCATATTGGAATTTACTTTGTCTGTCCATTTTGCAAACTCATTTAATCCGATCTTGTTCTCTTCCAGACTTCTCCATGCAAGTTCCAGACGTGCCGGACGCTCTTCTACAGGTCCTACACTGTCTTCCCAGAAGAAATTGGATACAAAGTTTCCACCCGGATAACGGATGATCGGTACATCCAGTTCTTTTACCAGATCAATAACATCTTTACGGAACCCATCATCATCTGACAACGGATTGCCCGGCTGATATAATCCGTCATATACCGCACGTCCAAGATGTTCAATGAAGGAACCGTAAATTCTTTCATCTACTTTTGAAATCTGAAAATCTTTATCGATGATCATCTTTGCTGTCTTACTCATTTTCAACCTCCTATTATTACAATGATTATTCTTTTACCGCACCTGCTGTCATACCTTCGATGAAATACTGCTGGAAACATACAAACAGTATAAAGATAGGAATGATTGAGAAGAACGAACCTACAACCAGGAGTGAATAGTTATCTCCGTATGGGTTGATCAGAGTGTTCAGTCCAAGTGTCAGTGTATATTTTTCAGAAGAACGGATTACCAGTAATGGCCACAGGTAATTGTTCCATGCATTCATACCATTCAGGATTGCCATTGCCGCAAAAGCCGGTTTCATAATTGGCATGATCAGTCTAAAAAAGATACCATATTCTGTTGCCCCGTCGATTCTTCCCGCTTCCAGAAGTGACTTCGGAAGTCCCAGAAGATACTGTCTGAAGAAGAAGATCGTGGATGCATGCGCAACGAACGGTAATACAATTGCGATATAGTTATCCATCAGTCCCCAGTTTGTCATCTGTTTGTACAGCGGAAGCATAATAACTTCCAGTGGAACAGATAAGATCAGGAGAACAATAACGAACATAAAATTCTTTCCTTTAAATTCATAGGCTGCAAATCCATATCCTACAAACGCGCTTACAAGAAGTGTTGCCACCACTGTAACGACCGTAAGAAAAATACTGTTAAAGAACCATCTCCAATAATCATGCTGCCCGGTAAACAACAGTACATAATTATCCAGACTCATACGGCTCCAGTCGATTCCAAGGTTCAGACCATACTGCAGAAGATCTCCGCCCGGTTTAAAGCTGGCAAGAAAGATCGTATAGATTGGAAGGATTACCAGAATAGCCAGGATTGAGAAGAAAATGATCATCAATACAGTACAAAGCCGGTCTTTATTTTTTCTCTTTTCGCCCATACTATCTTTCCTCCTTCTTAAATGTTCCTGTAGCTGCCAGCTGGATCATATTTACGATCATAACAATAACCAAAAGCACAAGTCCGACAGCGCAGGCATATCCCATTGCACGTTTTTCAATTCCCTGCCTGTACAGATATCCCACAATCGTAAGCCCGATATTCTGCGGTGAGTTGTTACCTTTCCATAACATATAACTTTCATTAAACATTGCAAGTCCGGCATAGATACTGATTGTTAATACATATACAGTTGTAGGTTTCAAAAGCGGAAGGGAAATTTTTGTAAACTGCTGCCACTTGTTCGCTCCGTCGATCGAAGCCGCTTCATAAAGATCTGTTGAAATACTCTGTAATCCGGCAAGGAAATACAAGATGTTAACCCCCGTCCATCTCCAACATGCCAAAAGCAGCAGTGCAAAATATCCGGTCAGATCATTCTTTAACCATTTGATCGGTCCAAGTCCGAACATCCCGATCACCTGATTGGCAAGAGAGGTCTCCATCTCACCAAACATCAGACGGAAGATCGTACCTGCAACTACGACAGACGTCAAAGCCGGAAGGAAATAGATCGATTTAAAAAATCCTGGCTTCTTCATCAGCTTGCTGTTCAAAAGTGTTGCGAATAACATTGGAAACGGAATCAGAAGCACAAGCGTTCCGATCATATAACGTGTACTGTTAAACAAAGCTTTTAAAAAGATTTTATCGGACAGAAGTCTCTTATAATTATCCAATCCAACCCATTTATCCTGTAATACATCCTGAAAACTTAAAAGGACTCCGTTCGCGATTGGAACTGCCCAGAAAAATATAACAGTAAGGACAAAAGGAAGGATAAACACATACGGAGCTAATTTCTGAGAATAGAAAAATTTCTTCATGATTTTATGTATCCTCCTTCTTAATTAGAGAAGGGGCTGCGGCAGTTTTGCTCGCAACCCCCTGATTATTACATTGCTAATTGCTTAATTACAAATCTTATTTGCCACCGAATTCATTTTCAAGAGTTTCCTGAGACTGTTTCAGAGCATCTTTCACATCCATTCCCTCTTCATAAATATTGTTCAGTGTTGTTGTGCAGAACTCATTGTTGATAGATGGGTATTTTGAACTTGTATAAGAATCAAGTCCGCCAATGCTATCCTGAAGTTCAAGCAAAGTATCGAATGGTTTTGTCTTGAAGTATTTTACAAACTGGTTATCCGGATTCTGTGTCAGGTCTGTGTCTGTCCATACAGAAGTATTAACAGGATCAAATCCTAATACGTTCCAAACTTCTTTGTTAGCATCTTCAGACAGTTTGATGTAAGCAAATACTTCAGCTGCAAGTTCTGCATTCTTAGAAGTTTTTACAACTGCTGTACCGGTTCCGCCGCCACCGATTGTCTTAACTGCATCGTTGTCTCCAAATACCGGAGGAGCTGCGATAGCAATCTTTCCATCAAGGTCAGACATGTAGTTTGTGAATCTTGATGTCTGCCAGAATGGCATAATCTGTACTGCGAAGTTACCGCTGTTGTATTCTGGATAAGCTTCTTCGTTATCCGGCTGTCCGCCTGCTACAGTAGCAAGTGCACCTGCATCCTGCATATCTTTGATGTACTGAAGTACTTCTACAACTTTATCATTTGTAAGATCAAGGTTACCATCTTTATCAAGATAATCTGTACCTTTCTGAGCCAGCATCAGGTTAACCATCCACTGAGCTGTTGTCTCAGCACAAGCAAAGTTCTTACCTGTTGCTTCATGGTATTTCACACCAGCTGCTTTGAAATCATCCCATGTCTTGATTGTTGTATAATCAATTCCTGCATCCTTTAACAGATCATCATTGTAGAATGCAACTGTTGTACCAACGTGTGTTGGGAATCCGTAATATTTTCCATCTTTTCCGTAGATGTCAAGTCGGGATTCAACCACATTGTCTTTATATGGTGCGATTGCATCTGTCAGATCCATAAGTCCGATCTTACCATTTGTGAATGAAGGGAATTTTCCGAGCTCAATATCAACTACGTCCGGAGCTCCTTTTCCTGATTCCAGTGCAAGCGATAATTTGTTGTGCATATCATCATACTGCATATTAGAAAGTACTAATTTCACTTTCTTATCTGGATGTGCTTCATTCCATTTTTTAGCCATGTTGGTGTAGAATTCCTGGTGTAACTCGATGAATGTCCATACATTAATCGTTGTTGCGTCCCCATCAACTTCCATCTCTGTTGTTCCGCCCGATTCACTCTTAGATGATTTCTTGGAATCACTCTTTTCGCTTCCTGCGCTACATCCAAGCAGCATAGTTGCTGTCATAGCCACACAAAGAAGCACTGACACTACTTTCTTTTTCATAGATTTTCCTCCTTCTATTAGATATATATTTCTCTACAGGGTCTATGTTCCCTGACAGATTCTAAATTAAAATATTTCTTTCATCCATACCAGCATCTCTCCGGTTTTGCGGTTATCCCAGCAATGATATGGAATTGCTTTGAGTTCTACATTTTCTAGCACCTGCTCTCTGGCATCATATAATGCACCATCCTGCCAGGTATCCATGTTCAGTTTCTTTCCGGCAAACCGTATCGTCGTTACTCCACCAAGCAGTTCAGATTCAAATGTTTCCTGCAGCTCCTGTTTCGTATCAACAAAAATGGCCGGAAGATTTTTCCCATTGTCTGTTTCTTCCAGACAATATACCAATGGTCCTTTTACCAGAGCAACTTTTCCCGCATCTTCTCTGACATTCGGATTCGCTCTTACGAATTTTGCAGGTACCTCAAAGTCGATCTCGATCTCAGTCTGTTCTTTGATATCTTCTATTCCAAGATAAGACTGACTGATCTTGGCATTTCTTAGAATCTTACCATCTCTTTTGATCGTATAAGTCTTCACATAATCCGGTATTCTAAGTGCCAGTCTGTGGTCCCCCTCTCCATCAGGAGTTATTGTCATCTGAATATGTCCGGTATTCGTCAGATCACTTTCTATCTGAATCTTTAATGATCCTTCTTCCAGTTCGATCTGAGCTTCATTAGAAATATATAAGTTCACATATGCCGTGTTCTTATCAGTGAAATATATGTACTGCCCCATGGACGCTAGCGTTCTTGCTATATTCGGCGGACAACATGCAACTCCAAACCATTTCTGCCTCACTGGTTTTACATGCTCTTTGGAAGTTCTGTCGATACAGTTATCCGGCCACACTTCCAAAGGATTCACATAGAAGAAACTCTTTCCATCCTGTGCTATTCCTGATAACAAGGTATTATAAAGCGCTCTTTCTACCACATCCATGTAAGAAGCGTCTTTTGTGATCTGTGCCATTCTTCTTCCAAAAAGTGCAAGTCCGATCGATGCACATGTTTCTGAATAATTACAGTTGTTCGGAAGATCATAGTCTGTTGTAAACCGTTCCAGAAGACCGGATGCTCCGATGCTTCCTGTAATATACATCTGACGCTTTGTCATGTCCTCCCATAATGTCTTGCAGGCCTCTAACAATTCTTCATCTTTGTATTCATATGCCAGATCTGCCATTGCGCAATACATATATACAGCTCTTACCGCATGTCCTTCAGCCGTCTTCTGTTCTCTTACCGGCTCATGTGACTGTGAATATCTCGGATCATATCCTGTAAATTCCGGAAATATCTGTTTGTATTCCGGTTTCTTTTCTTCTTCCAGGAAATAATTTTCTCCCACACCTCTGGTATCAATAAAATACTTTGCTGTTTCCAGATATTTCTTTTCACCGGTCACATGATACAGACGGATAAGTGCAAGCTCGATTTCCTGATGTCCCGGATATCCATGGATCTGACCTTCATCCGGTCCGAATGTCTTGCAGATGAGATCTGCAAATTTCTTCATAATATCCAGGAACTCTTTTTTGCCGGTCGCCTTATAATATGCAACTGCTGCCTCTGTCATATGTCCTGCCGTATATAATTCGTGTCCCTCTTTCAGGTTTGTCCAACGTTTTGACGGATCCTTGATCGTAAAATATGTATTCAGATATCCATCTTCGCATTGAGCACGTCCTATGAGCTTAATCGTTTCATCAGCCAAATAAGACAAATGTTCATCCGGCTCTGCTGCCAGTGAATAAGCTACTGCTTCCAGCCATTTTGCAACATCCGTATCCTGGAATACAGCCCCTTCAAAATCTCCACCAGACTCTCCAGCCGCAATCTTAAAGTTTTCGATGCAGTGACTCGTCTCCACATCCGGAAGTTTGTCATTTAAAATATCCCACTGATATGGAATCAGCACTTTTTTTACCAGATGTATGTATCTGTCCCAAAACTGATCTGATATCTTAACCTTATTCAGCGGTACTGTTTTCAGTTTCTTGTCATTCATAACTTCTCCCTGGAACCTCACCTTTGATTCCTTGCACTTAATCGTTTAATATTTTTCCCTACATTTTCCCTTTTTTCTAATATTATACAATGCAATTCTCTTTATTCAGGCTTATATTTTTTATCATATTTACCTGTTTTTTTGTTTGATTAGATTATACGCTCACTTTTATGATAAATGCAAGTAAAACTTAAACGTTTAATTTTGTGCATTTTGCACAAACAATCAATAAAATAAGCACTTACAGACATTTTTTCTTCTGTAAGTGCTTATTTTTTCTGATTTTCATTATTTTAATCATACATTTCATTGAGATTTCTGACCGAACTCCGTTCTAACATATGACATCCGACACGATATATACCATCTGGCTCTTTTAACTCTTTTTCTTCCACCATACGCATGATGACTTCGCTTGCTGTATAACCAATGTCATGAAGCGGCAAAGTTATCGTGGTAAGCGGAGGCTTATAATATCCAGAAAGTTCTCGGTTATCATATCCGGTTACCGAAATCTCTTTTCCCGGAAGCATTCCTCTTTCTTCTATTCTGTCATACACGCCACCAGCCATAAGATCGTTCATGCAACAGATTGCTGTAACTCCCTGTTCCAGTAATTGATCTGTACCAGTATAACCACTTTGTCTGCTCCAGTCCCCATAATATACCATTTCCGGATTATACAGGATTTGATTCTCATAAAATGCTCGCTGCATACCCAAAAGTCTTTCCTGTGTATGAATGCTATCTGGTTTTCCTGTTATGATTCCTATCTTCCTGTGCCCATTGTCAATCAGATACTTGACAATCTGATGTGCTCCATCTTCATCATTTACCACAATAGATGGGATATTTTTATTCTGTGTATATCCGTAAGCCATGACAGTCGGTACGGAAAGTTCTTCCGGGATACATTTCATGACACGTTCATGAGCAGTTACATAGATAACTCCTTCCACCTGCCTTGCGATCAATTTATCTATTTCCTGTTCAACCCGGTCATAATAATCATCTCTGTGATAATAGAAATCATTATATTTCTTAAATAATCTCAGATTAATCAAAAGGATCTGATAATTATTTTCCTCACAATGCTCCGTGATTCCATCTACAATATCCGGAATACTAAAGATCGTCATATCCTCAACAATTACTCCTATCGTTCTGGTATTCTTTGTCTTCAGATTCCTCGCCACAGTATTAGGCTTATAATTCAGCTCTTTTATCTTAGCCATCACGATTCTTCTAGTCTCAACACTGGCGCCTGGTTTGTGATTCAAGATATTTGATACCGTTGCGACAGAGACATTGCATTCCTTTGCAATCTCTTTAATCGTAACCATTTTTATTTCCCCTTCATACATTTTTGGGTTTTAAATCACATATTTGTCACCCTTTTTACTATCTTAGAACACTTTTTTCTGTCTTGTCAATCAATTAATTCTATGCTAAAATAAATCAATCCTTATTTTTCTAATAAATACAATGCCTGAGGAGGATTTATGAAGCAATCACTTACACTTCCTATGGCAGATAAATTCTATCATGATAAGCAGACTTCTGCTTTTATACGATCCGTGAATGTCTCATGGGAAAAACCAGAAAAAGACCATTATTATCTTGAATACAGCTATAATCGAAAGGATTGGTATGCACTTAACGGTGGATTTCCGATTATACTTCCTTGCGATGAACTTTCTGCTAGCGACACACTCAGAAATCAAAATCCGGATGGTGAAACCATTTCCATTGTTTCCCTCTGTTCTTTACAGAGCAGATATGGAAAACCGGAACCAGTATGCATTCAGTCCGTAACGAAATCAACATCCACCCCGGATACTGTACAGGTCACATATACAAACGGAATGAAAGAAAACCGTAATATCATCCGAAGCGAAAACGGTGTCGGACATATTCAGGATAATGATTATGCAACACCAATCATCAGTCACCGCGCCGATCCTTATATTTATAAACACACCGATGGGAAATATTATTTCCTTGGTTCCCATACCGATGCCGGACATAACTTAAATGGTACTTATCAGTATCTTTACATCATTCTCCGCTGCGCTGATACACTTGAAGATCTGACTGATAATTCCGGACGTTATACAGAAAAAGTCATTTACGAAAGAAAGCCCATCGGTCCGGACCGTATCAGTCCGCACCTCTGGGCTCCCGAAATTCACTATATCCAGGGTGGCTGGTATGTGTATTACACTACAACCATTTCCGATCACTCTTCATGGCGGATCCGTCCACACTGTCTTGCCTGCACCGGCAATGATCCGATGAATGATCCCTGGATTACCAAGGGCCCAATTCAGACAACTGTGGAAAATGATATTGCTTTTACCGATTTTTCTCTGGATCACACCTTCTTCCACCACAGAGGGGAAGATTATTTCGTATGGGCTCAGAAAACTAATAATATTTCTGATATTTTTATTGCAAAATTATCTAACCCATGGACCATCTGTACTCCATCTGTTCTCCTGACTCATCCCGAGTACAACTGGGAACTTCACGGATTTGCGGTAAATGAAGGACCTGCTGTTATCAAACATGGCGGCCGGATCTTCCTCACATTCTCTGCAAGTGGTACCGATGCTCTTTATAACATGGGACTTTTATATGCAGATGAAGACTCTGATCTTCTGGATTCTTCTTCCTGGACCAAACTTCCTTATCCCGTATTCCAAAGCAGCCGCGCTACCGGATTCTTTGGACCAGGACACAACAGCTTTACCCGCTCCACTGACGATGCAGAAGATCTTATGGTCTATCATGCGCGTCAGGAAGAACGTTACTTAGGCGAAGGTGATTATCAACCGCTCTACGATGCCGGAAGAAATGCTTATATAGGAAAAGTCTTCTGGGACGAAGACGGCATGCCGAACTTCTCCGTCCCGGGTGCTTCACTCGCTATGAGGAAAGAAGACCTTACACTTCCCGATCATTGGTAAGCTTTAATTTATCTAAGATATAGAATATCAGGCTAAGTGCCATGGCAACAACACATGCCAGAACCATTCCTGTTAATGATACGGTTCCGATATTCACAGATATTCCGGACAGACCGGTTACAAATACAATGGATGTTAACATCAGGTTTCTGGATCTTCCGTAATCTACTCTGGAGTCTACCAGAATACGAAGACCAGATGCTCCGATCATGCCATACAAAAGGAACGAGATTCCTCCGATAACCGGTCCCGGAATTGTCTGGATCATCATCGACAATTTTCCAACAAATGAACAGATAATAGACAGGACTGCAGCCCCGCCGATTACACGGACGCTGTATACTTTTGTCACCGCCATAACTCCGATATTTTCTCCATATGTAGTTGTCGGTACTGATCCGATCAGCCCGGATACCATCGTCGAGAAATTATCCCCGAACAGGGATCTGTGAAGTCCCGGGTCTGTTAACAAATCTCTTCCGATGATTTTGCTTGTTACAACCTGATGTCCGATATGTTCGGATGTGATAACCAACAATACCGGAAGGATCATAAGGATTGCACCCATATCGAACTTTGGCGCCTGAAAATTCGGGATTGCAAACCATGAAGCTTCCACTACCTGTGTAAAATCCAGGATTCCGCATGCCAGCGCTGTCAGATATCCTGCAACTACTGCGATCAGGATCGGAATAACTGATAAGAATCCTCTGAATAAAATATTTCCGAATACCGCAACCCCCAGTGTCACTGCAAATACAATTACATTCTTTGGATCGATCTTATCCTCCAACAAGCCTGCGTTACTTGCGGCAGAACTTGATAATTCCAGTCCGATCAGCGCAACAACCGGTCCCATAGCTGCCGGTGGAAGCACGATATCGATCCACTTCGTTCCACATTTGTAAATAATAAAGGACAGGATACATCCGCAGAATCCAACTGCTACAAATCCTCCCAGTGCATACGGATAGCCCATCTTACTGATCACGACACCCGCCGGTGCAAGAAATGCAAAGCTGGATCCCAGATACGCCGGTGACTTCGCTTTTGTCACCACAATAAAGATCAGCGTTCCCACACCGTTCATAAAAAGTACGATTGCAGGATTGATTCCGAATATGAACGGAACCAGCACCGATGCCCCAAACATCGCAAACATATGCTGGATACTAAGTGGCAGCAATAGTTTCAATGGTACTTTTTCTTCTACCTGGATAATCTTATGACTTTCCATAGTTCATTTTCCTCCTCTTTTTCCTTTGTCTTAAAAAAGAGGCATGAGAATTACACATCTCATACCTCTTTACCTAAGATTTCACTCTTCAAGTCATTTTAACACATCCGCCTTGTCCGCGGAAGTGAAATCAACATTTTTCATATAAGCATTTTACAGTCGGATAGATTTTCCTGAACTGCTGATATCGTTCTTCATACTTTGCTGTCAGTTCTCCATCCGGTTCTACTGTATCTACTACCTTTACAATCTTGGCAGCCGCAGCCTCTACATCCGGATATGCTCCGCATCCTACTGCAGCCAGCATTGCCCCGCCAAGTGCCGGCCCTTCTTCGCTCTCTACCACATCCACCTTCAGATTCATGATATTGGCGATCATCTTCTTCCAGAGCGGGCTCTTCGCTCCTCCGCCGCAGATCCTGGTTCTCTCAATCTTGATTCCAAGCCTTCTTGCAACTTCCAGTGAATCACGCAGGCCAAATGCAACGCCTTCCAATACTGCCTGTGTCATATCTTTGCGGGTAGTATCCATGGACATTCCGATAAACATTGCTCTCGCATCCGGATTATTATGCGGAGATCTCTCTCCCATCAGATATGGCAGATAGAATACACGGTTTTCGCCAAGCTTTGTAATTCCGTCCTGCTCCGCTGCAAAATCTTTTGTCTCCAGAATCTCTTCGTTCCACCATTTGTTGCAGGATGCCGCACTCAACATACATCCCATCAGATGATAGTGCCCGTCTGCATGTGCAAATGAATGCAGTGCATTGTTCTCGTCTACTCCGAACTTGTTGCTGGATATAAAGATTGTCCCGGATGTTCCGAGGGAAATGTTGCACATTCCGTCCCCGACTGTTCCGGTTCCCACTGCTGCCGCAGCATTATCCCCTGCACCGGCAATTACTTTTACATTCTCTGAAAATCCAAGCTCATCTGCAACTTCTTTTTTCAGCGTTCCAACTACTTCAAAACTTTCGTATAATTTTGGCAATTTATCTTCTGTAATCCCGCAGATATCCATCATTTCTTTTGACCAGCAGCGATTCTTCACATCCATAAGCAGCATACCGGAAGCATCCGATACATCCGTACAGAAAGAACCGGAAAGCTTATAAGCCAAATAATCTTTCGGCAGCATGATTTTTGTGATCTTTGCAAAATTCTCCGGCTCATGTTTCTTCATCCAGAGAATCTTCGGTGCTGTAAATCCGGCAAATGCAATGTTCGCCGTATACTCAGACAATTTCTCTTTTCCGATCACTTCATTCAGATACTCCGTCTCTTCTCCTGTTCTTCCGTCATTCCATAGAATTGCCGGACGGATGACATTGTCATCTTTATCCAACGCAACCAATCCATGCATCTGTCCTCCGAAGCTGATTCCTGCTACCTGTGACTTATCACACTCTGCCGTCAGTTCTTTGATTCCTTCCATCGATTTTTCAAACCAGTCTTCCGGTTTCTGTTCTGACCATCCCGGATGCGGGAAGAAGAGCGGATATTCTTTCGAAACAATCTTTTTAATGTCTCCGGTCTCATCCATCACCAGAAGTTTTACTGCTGACGTTCCAAGATCTACACCTATGTATAACATCCTTTACCTCCATAATCACTTTTGGGACTGAATCTTTCAGTCCCTTTTATTGCTTATTACATGTTACATCTCTGTTGTTATCCCCATGGATTCTCTGTCGGATATCTTACCCCTGCCGGCTGGTTATAACCGATTTCATCTACCGGAACTCCGATGTATTTGAATACTTCAAACAGTTCTTTTCCGAAATGTCCAAATGCAACAGCTCCGTGATGTGGGAATCCTTTTTCTACCAGTACGTGACGATAGAATCTTCCCATTTCCGGAATTGCAAATACACCGATCGCACCGAATGATCTTGTCGCTACCGGAAGAACTTCTCCCTGCGCAACATATGCACGGAGTTTATTATCAGCTGTGCTCTGCAGACGGTAGAATGTAATATCTCCAGGCACGATATCTCCTTCCAGTGTTCCCTGCGTTACTTCTTCCGGAAGTGTTCTTGCCATGATCTTCTGGTATTTCATCTCACAGAACGAAAGCTTGCCAGATGCTGTATTTCCACAGTGGAATCCCATAAATGTGTCTTTCTGTGTATAATTATATTTTCCTTCGATATCACTCTTGTACATATCTTTTGGTACGGAGTTATTAATGTCAAGGAGCGTTACTGTGTCCTGACTTACAACAGTTCCGATGAATTCACTTAATGTTCCGTAGATATCAACCTCGCAGGAAACCGGAATTCCCTGTGCTGTCAGACGGCTGTTCACATAACACGGCACGAATCCGAACTGTGTCTGGAATGCAGGCCAGCATTTACCTGTAAGTGCCACATATTTACGATATCCTCTGTGTTCTTCTACCCAGTCTTTTAATGTAATTTCGTACTGCGCCAGTTTTGGAAGAATCTCCGGTTTTTTATTACCTGCTCCAAGTTCTTCTTCCATCTCTTTTACGATTGCAGGAATTCTTTCATCTCCGGCATGTTTGTTAAATGCTTCGAATAAATCAAGTTCTGAGTTTTCTTCAATCTCTACTCCCAGGTTATAAAGCTGCTTGATCGGTGCGTTACATGCAAGGAAGTTCATCGGTCTTGGTCCGAAGCTGATGATCTTTAAATTCTGAAGTCCGATAACTGCTCTTGCGATTGGAAGAAATCCATGGATCATGTCAGCACATTCTTCTGCATCTCCGACCGGATATTCCGGGATATATGCTTTGATGTTACGCAGCTGAAGATTATAGCTTGCATTCAGCATACCACAGTATGCATCTCCACGTCCATCCAATAAATTATCTCCACTTTCCTCAGCTGCTGCTACGAACATTTTTGGTCCATCAAAATGTTTCGCAAGTAATGTTTCTGATATCTCCGGTCCGAAGTTTCCAAGATATACACAGAGTGCATTACATCCTGCTTTCTTGATATCTTCCAGCGCCTGTACCATGTGGATTTCGCTTTCTACGATACAAATCGGACATTCATAGATCCCTTCTGTTCCGTATTTTTCTGTGTATGCTTTCATCAGATTCTTTCTTCTGTTAACAGAAAGACTTTCCGGAAAACAGTCCCTGCTTACTGCTACTACTCCAATTTTTACTTCTGGCATGTTGTTCATTGTGTGATTCCTCCTGATTCTTATTTTTATTTCCTTTTGATATTACTTAAAATGAGCTGCTGCATATTACTGTTCATTTCCAACTGCTATACTGTCACATTTTTCCCGCGAAGTCCGTTAAATGCGCCCTCAATCCCAGCTTCTTCATGAGCGATCAGCCATTTATTCTTTGCTGTAAGCAATCCGTCTTCCGGCATCTTTCTTTCCATTTTTTTAGCTTCTTTAATTGTCTTTTTCTGTACTTCTGTCAGTTCTGTATTCGTATCTTCTGGAAGTACAACTACACATCTGAAGCCATTTTCCGACACCGAACATGGTGCATAGTGAAGTGTGGTTGCATATAATTCTACAGCTGTTCCAGCCGGTACTAAGAATGCTTTGATTTTTCCTGTATCGTATGTGTAATCTTTTTTGATATCCTGCTGGCATCCAAGCAGAAGAATCAGATCGTCTACGGCAATATCCAGTTCTGAAGAGCGATGATATTCTACCGCATTTAATTTTTTATTATTTCCATTACAATATCCAACCTGAATCTCCAATCCCCCATAAGCACGTTCTTTCATCTCATCCGCAATCTTCAGTGCTTCCAGTTCTTCAATGGATGGTTCATAGATCACTTCATCCAGTGGAAGTGGTGCATGTTCCATTGCTTTCAGAAGTTCCGTCATATCATACCCTTCCAGAACTTTTCCGTAAGTCTTAAATTCTGCGTCTGTTACTTTCAGAATTTCCATTTGATCTCCTCCGTGTTTTTGTCGTTCTCTTTGTTTACGATGTCATTATATCAACCAGATTTCGTTCTTACCACCTATAAATTAGCCTGTTTATGGCGATTTCTTATCCTTTTCCAAAAAAACAGAGCCCGAGGCATCAAAGCCAGGCTCTGTTTTTGGAGGTAATCTCCTATCCAATATCCATAATTTCTATCTAGTTATTTTCCTGAAATGCTTTTAATTTTTCCGGTGTCGGAAGTCCTTCGTTATCTCCGATATTCATTACCTGAATTGCTCCAATCGCATTTCCTCTCTTTACACTGGTTTTCAGATCCAATCCTTCCAGAATTCCACTTAACACTCCGACTGCAAATCCATCACCGGCTCCAACGGTATCTACAACTTTTTCTACCTTATATCCTGCTACATCATAATGCTCATCCGCAGTCTGTACATAGGCACCTTTCGATCCATCTTTGATGATCACTGTTTTTACTCCCAGCTTCTGGTAAAAATCCGCTGCTTCTTTCTTATCTTCTGTTCCTGCCAGAATCTTGCACTCGCCAATTCCCGGAAGTACTACATCTGCCTTCGCTGCCAGCTGGTTGATCACAGTACACATGGTCTCTTCATCTTCCCACAACGCCGGTCTGAGATTGGGATCAAATGTAATAAATATTCCAGCTTCCTTTGCTCTGTCCATCAAACGGAAGGTTGCTTTTCTTGCACTTTGTGAAAGTGCCGGTGGAATTCCAGTCACATGAACCAGTTCTACATCAGTCAGATCAATCGCATCAATTTCGCTGATTGTAATATGCGATGCCGCTGATCCTTTCCTGTAATATGGCGCATATGGATCACTTCCATCTGTCACACGATTCTTTAACTGAATTCCGGTTCTGTACACATCATCATATGTAACCAGAGAAGTGCCTATCTCATTCTTTTTTAATGCATTTGCAATATAATGTCCAAATGGATCGTCACCAAGTCTGGTGAGATATTCTACCGGATGTCCAAGTCTCGATAATCCAATCGATACATTCACTTCTGCACCTGACATTGCTCTTGTAAAATGTTCTACTTCTTCTAATGGTCCTGTCGTATCTGCAATCAAAAGTGCCATTGGTTCACCAAATAATATTGTCTTTCCCATTTCGTCTTTCCTTTCCTGCAATCTGCCTCTATGCTTCCTTCGGCTTTCTTACCAGATGGATTGCAAATCCACCCACTTCTTCTGCCATGTAAACAGCCTGGATCTTTCCGTCCGGTCGGTAAACGGTGCTATCTTCATTAAACTTGACACCTTTTCTTTCCAGATATGCTTTCGCCAGTTCTACAGAATATGTCGCAATTGCAATATGTCCTTTGCTTCCAAGATATGGTGTTTTCATCGTCTCTACATATCCTGCTGAAAAGATAGAACTCGGATTTTCATTTGGCGCAAATCCAAACATTGTATCAAATGCTCCGGCTACATGATGAGCTTCAGACTCGTTATCGCAGTTAATTCCCACATGTGCCAGTCTGAATCCGAGCATGCTTCTAACCGCTTCTTCTGTCAGTTCCCTAATCTTATCAAAATTACCGGCCTCTATCTCTGCTGCTGGAACCATCCATGTTCCTCCACATGCCAGAATCTTATCTTCCGCAAGATAATCGCTGACATTGGATGGATTGATTCCACCAGTCGGCATAAAACGTATCTGACCATACGGTGCTGCCATAGCTTTAATCGCCTTTAATCCTCCTGCTGCCTCTGCCGGGAAAAATTTCACCACATTCAGTCCATATTTGATTGCCTGCTCAATATCACTTGGGCTGGAGCATCCTGGAAGAATTGGAATTCCCTTCTTCACGCAATACTCGACTGTGTCCGGATTCAGTCCCGGACTTACAATGAATTTCGCCCCAGCCTCTACTGCTGCATCTACCTGTTCTGCATTCAATACAGTTCCGGCTCCTACCAGCATCTTTGGATAAGCTTTCGTCATTTCCGCAATGGATTCTTTTGCTGCGTCTGTACGGAATGTAACTTCTGCACATGGAAGTCCGCCTTCGCACAATGCTTTTGCAAGCGGAACCGCATCCTTTGCATCATTCAGTTTGATAACCGGAAGAATCCCCATACATTCAATCTGTTTCAATAATTCTTCTGCCATGTCTTCTACCTCCTATGCCAGTTTATTGATCGGGTAGTGAATTGCTTCACCATTGGCAAATCTTACAGATTCTTCTGCAACCTTTCTCTTCAGTTCACTTGCTGCTTCTTCCGAATACCAGGCCATATGAGGTGTTACAACCAGATTTTCATGCTTAAACAATGGTGAATCTTTACTTACCGGCTCTCCGAGCATACAGTCAAGTCCTGCTCCTGCAATTTCTCCATTGCTCAACGCCTCATCCAAATCTGCTTCATTGATAATTCCTCCACGTGCCACATTGATCAGCACTGCTGAATTCTTCATCTTCTTAAATGTCTCTGCATTGAATAAATCTTTATTTCCATCTGCCGGACAATGTAAGGAAATAATATCTGATTTTGTAATAACATCCTCTACAGAAACTGCTGTCACATATTCATCCGTCTCTGGTGTCGCTTTAAAATATGGGTCTGTTCCGATTACTTTAAAACCAAGTGCATGCATTTTCTTTGCAAAATTACGTCCGATTCTTCCAAGTCCTACAACTCCTACTGTCAGTTCACTGAATCTGTGGATCGGAATAGCTTTTGTGTAATCCCATTTTTCAGTCTTAGTAAACTGATTCATTTTTACAATTTCTCTTACCATTACCATGGCCAGTGCAATTGCGTGATCTGCCACTTCATTCATTCCATAGTCCGGTACATTTCCTACCTGAATACCATGCTTCGTAGCTTCTGCTACATCAATTGTGTCTACGCCGACACCATAACGGACAACATATTTTAATTTCGGACAATTATCCATTACCTTCTTTGTGATCTTTGCATACTGTACGATGAATATCTCCGCATCCTGGCACTGCTCGATCACGTCATCCTCTGTGATTGCCTGTTTCAATTCTACTTCCATTCCTGCATCTGCAAATACTTTCTTTTCAATATCAATGCTGTCATGATCACAGTCTGTAATAATTACTTTCATGTCTGTTCCTCCAATTATGTCATATTTTTCTGTTATCTTTCATTCAACGTCTATATGTTCTCTATATGTTCAGTCTCTAGCGCACAAGATATCCGCCATCTACCGGAATGACTGCTCCATTCAGATAATCCGATGCATCCGATGCAAGAAATACACAAGGACCTTTCATATCTTCCGCTGTTCCCCATCTCTTTGCAGGAATGCGGTTTGTGATTGCTTCTTTTCTTGGATTATTCGGATCCAAAAGTGCTGTATTCATTTCAGTCGCCATATATCCCGGTGCAATGGAATTTACATTAATTCCTTTTTCTGCCCATTCATTGCAGAATGCTTTGGTAATCTGAGCCACACCGCCTTTGGATGCCGCATATGCAGGTACTGTATATCCGCCAAAGAATGACAGCATCGATGCTACTGTAATAATCTTTCCTTTGCTCTCCTGTGCCATGAACTGTTTTGCCGCCAGCTGACACAATTCAAATACTGCAGTCAGATTCACATCCAGCACTCTTTTCCAGTCATCCATCGGAAATTCTTCCGATGGATGTCTGCTCTGTACACCATGTGCGGTTACTAGAATATCCAGATGTCCGCCAAGTGCTGCCAGCGATTCCTGAAAAGCTTCTTTTAATGCTATTTCATCTCCCAGATCTGCCTGTACTCCCGTGCACTTGAATCCCTTTTGATTAAATTCGGCTGCACGGTCTTTAATACTTTCTCTGGTTCCTATAATTACAACTTCACATCCGGCTTCCATCAATCCTTCTGCCATTCCGTGGCCAAGTCCTCTGGAACCGCCGGTTACAATTGCTTTTTTTCCTGTCAGATCAAATATACTCATAGCTGCCGTCCCTCCTCGTTACTTCATGAATATATTCGGAAGTGTCATACTGATTGCCGGGATAAATGTAATCAGTAATAAATCCACAACCATTACTAAAATAAATTTTATAATTCCGGAGCATACCGTTTCCAGATCACTCCGTCCAACCCTCGACGCAACGAACAGGTTGATTCCAAGCGGTGGTGTGATGAATCCGATTGCCAGATTGACAACCATTACGATACCAAAGTGGATTGGATCTACTCCAAACTGCACTGCGATTGGTAACAGGATCGGTGCCAGAACCATCATTGCAGGTGTCGTATCCATGAAACATCCAACAATCAACAGTAATACGTTAATCAGCAATAAGATCAGGATTTTATTATCTGTAAAGTTGATAATTCCATTTGTGATTGCTCCCGGGATTTTTTCAATGGTAAGTATCTTTGTAAATGCAGTAGCACATCCAATGATTACCATGGTTGTTCCTGTTGTATTACATGCATTTCCAATTGTTGCAAACATTTCTTTGATATTAAACTCTCTGTAAATAAAGGCTCCGCAGATAAATGCATATACTGCTGCAACAGCTGCTGCCTCTGTCGGTGTGAAAATTCCTGCATAAATTCCACCAAGAATGATAATCGGATTTAATAATGCCCATTTTGCATCCCAGATTGCTGCAAGTTTTTCTTTTGCCGTATATTTTCTTTCATCACCTTTCCATCCCTGTTTCTTACAATACAGATAAGAAATAATAATCAGGGAAAAACCGATTAAAATACCTGGAAGGAAACCTGCCATAAACAAAGAACTGATGGAAGTACTTGTAGATACTCCATAAATTACCATCGGGATACTTGGTGGAATGATAACTCCGATACTACCTGCTGTAGCAATCAATGCCAAAGTAAAGCTCTTACTGTAACCCTTATCCAGCATGGTAGGAATTACCATGGAACCAATTGCTGCAACGGTTGCCGGACCGGATCCGGAAACTGCTGCGAAGAACATACATAACACAATAGTCACTGTCGCAAGTCCACCTGTGAATCTTCCTAAGAATACGTTACATACATTCAACAGACGCTTGGATACACCACCTGCACCCATCAATTCTCCCGCGAGAATAAATAACGGAATTGCCATCAGTGGAAAGGAGTCAGCACTTGTAACCAACTGCTGTACAATATATAAGGAACTGATACGTCCGTCTGCCAGAATCGCACAAAGGGAAGAGACTCCAATTGCAATTCCAACCGGCATATTTAAAACTAAAGTAACAACTAATGCGATAAATAAAACTGCTGCAACCACTATTTTTCACCCCCGTTTTTTTCCGGCAGTTTTCCTGCCAAATACCAGATTGCCTGAATCTGTCTAATTACAACCAGACCAAATCCGACAACCGGTGCCGCGTTGATATACTGCAATGGAACTCCCAGTGCTGGTGACACTTTTCCGAACAGCCATTGTTTATAGGTAAGTTCTACACCTGTCACAACGATGTATGCTGCAAATGCAAGTACCAGAAGTTCGCCAACAATTGTAATATACGGTCTTACTTTTTCCGGGAACAACTTTAATGCTGCATCAATTTTTATATGTTTCATCAGTTTACATCCATAAGCCACACCTATGTAGATCAGCCAGATGAAACAATATCTTGCAAGTTCTTCCGACCAGGAAAGCGAATTATGCATTACATATCTCATAATAACCTGAATGAATATGATGATTGTCATAACCGACATCAGGATGATACAGATTGTTTCTTCCAGATAATCATTCAAGAATTTTAAAATTTTTTTCATTATTTTCCCTCCTCACGATACTGGGTCAGTTCTTTCTGAATTTTATCGAAATATTCCGGATGTTCCATGGAACTCTTTGCCAGACTGAATACATCTGCATCTTCAATGAGCTTCTGGAATTCTTTTTTCTGATCGTCCGTCAATGTATTCACTTCACATCCATATTTTTCCATTTCCTTGATTCCTTCTTCTTCATCTTTTGCAGATACTTCCAGCTGATATGCTGATGCTTCTTTCATTGCTTTATCAATAATTTCCTGCTGTTCATCTGTCAATGAATCATATTTATCCGGATTCATAAATACTACATATGGTGTATATACATGCTGTGTCAGTGAAATGTATTTCTGAACCTCATAAAAGCGGTTACTATAAATAATTCCGATTGGGTTTTCTTCTCCATCTACAGTTCCCTGCTGCATAGCTGTAAATAACTCTGAGAATGCCATTGGTGTTGGGTTTGCTCCGATGGATTTCCATGCTTTCAAATGAATTGGATTTTCCATTGTACGGATTTTCTGTCCTTTACAGTCTGCCGGTGTCTCAATCGCATGATCATTATTCGTGTAATTACGGAATCCGTTTTCCCACATTGCCATATGCTTCAATCCAACTTTGCTTACACCCTTTAACATTTCCTGTGCAGCTTTTCCATCAAATCCCACATCATATACTTCCTGTGAATTCAAGAACAAATATGGTGTATCGTAAATGTAATAATCTTTGTATAGTGTTGATAAACTACTGCTGGAAGATACTGCAATATCAATATCTCCATTCTGTACACCTTCAGCTGCTGTCTTGTCATCACCAAGCTGATTGTCCTGGAACAGATCTACTGTGATATCTCCGTCTGAATATTCTTCTACAAGTTCTTTAAATTTTTCTCCTGCTTTTTTTGCTGAATTTGATGTTACATTTGCAAAAATAAGATTCACCTTATCCTGCGTTTTATATTTACTGCCTGCCTTTGTCATTCCAACTCCGGCAACCAGTGCAAGTACGATCAATACCGCTGTTACTGACTTTGTCTTACTGGACATCTGCCATTCCCTCCTTATACATTTTCACAGTCAACTACAATCTTGATTGTTCCACATTCCGGATCTGCGATCATATCGAATACTTTGTCACTTTCTTTCAGTGGAACAACATGTGTTACAATTTTTTCAAGTTCTGTTTCTAATTCTTTTGTAAGTTCTGCAGCTCTTCCGAATTCTTCTTTCGTATATACTCTTGTTCCAACCACAGTCTGCTCTTTGAAGTTCACATCTCTTAAGTTCACTTCGTGTGGTTTTTTATGTACTGATACGATACAGATTTTTCCGCGGACTCTTGTAATATCTGTCATCTGCATTGCCGGCACTGCTGCGCCGCTGCATTCGAAAAATACATCACATCCTTCGCCGTTTGTTGCATCCTTTACAACTTTTTCCAGATTCTCTTTTGCCGGATTCACCGGTATAAATCCAAGTTCTTCAGCAATCTTAAGCCTTTTTTCAACAACATCCGAAATAAATATCTTTGATGCCCCTGCATGTTTTAACATAATTCCACATAACATTCCAATTGGTCCGGCTCCAACTACCACTGCTGTGTCCAGTGCTTCAAATCCTGACATATGAATTGCATGGACAAGTACTGCGAGAGGCTCGATCACTGCTGCCGCTTTATCGCTGACCCCCTCCGGAACCTTAAACAGCACATCCTCATCTGTGTATACGGTCTGACACATTCCACCATCTGTATCAATCCCGATCAGCCCCAGTGTATTACATACATGTTCATTTCCACTTCTACATGCAAGACAGTGTCCACAGGAAAGTAACGGATAAGGGACAACTCTGTCACCTTTTTTGAATTTCTTTCCATCTTCTACAACAATTCCTAAAAATTCATGCCCCAGAATCAATGGTGCTTTTGCTCTTGGATGTGTTCCCAGATAAATACCAATATCTGATCCGCAGACTCCGCAATATCTGATATTTAATTTCACTTTCCCGTCCTGCTTTTCAGGTTCTTTTACCTCTTGAACTTCTACCTGTTTAGGTCCAGCATATACTAATGCTTTCATTTGCTCTCCTCCATTTTCCTTGTAATTGTCTGATTAATCTTTATGGTTTTATTATATATGTGTCTTACGGTTTTGGCAATATTGTATATTTATTTCTCTATTTACGCCATTTATTTTGTGCATACTTGTTAATTATATACAATTTAGCACCAAAGATTCATCTGATGTCTTGGTTTTTGTCAAAAAAAAATCAAGAGGCAATTGCCAAAAAACCTTGATTTTAAGGCATTTTCCCTTGATTTTCATTTTAAAAACTTGTCTGACATCCTTATTTTTCGCTACTTTTTTACATTTTTTGCTACTCAAAGCGTCGTTTTCGTTCGATTTCTTTTATGATATAAATCCTGTTTTCGCTGATATGCGCTATCATTGCGCTTCTTGCTCCGTTCGCATCTCCTCTTGTTATAGCTTCGACAATCTGTTCATGAAAACTCACCGTTGTCTCTGTCAGACGTTTACTCGTCATCTCGACTGTCAGTCCTACTGACTGCTGAATAATCGGTACAAGCTTCGCTATAATCCGGTTCTTTGTCGCCTCTGCAATCAGCTGATGAAATCGCGCATCCTCTTCGTGATGATTCAATCCCTGTCTGATCATTCCGATCACTTTCCGGTTCTGTCTGGATATCTCCGTAATCTCATTCTTATCTGCATGAATTGCTGCCAGTGCTGCACTTTCAGGCTCCAGTATCATACGTACATCCAGAAGTTCTAATGCCATCTCTTCATCCTTTCCCATCAGGGAAATCCCAAGCGGATCTACCGCTACACCTTCATTTTGCGAAATAAAGGTTCCGGCTCCTCTTTTTATCGTCAGTATATTTCTTGTTTCAAGGCTTTTTACCGCTTCTCTGACCGTACTTCTTCCGACATTTAATTTTTTTGCCAGTTCATATTCATTCTCCAGACGGTCTCCAGGTTTCATATGATTGGTTCGGATCATCTCAATGATATCTTCTGCCGCTGCCTGCGCCAGAGGCATTCCATTTTTTTGTTTCATCACAGCACCTCCCATGTCATGCCATTTATGCTTCTGTTTCCAATGGTGAATATACCCACTCCTGTATATTATCCTGAATCAGTTTCTCAATATGTTGTTTTGCCTTTTTCAGTTCTTCCATTGCTTTTTTTTCAAATTCTTCTGAATAGTAAAACACCGGAACAGCCACACTCATCCCTGCAATTACATTTTCTTTATATTTTACAGGGACTGCAATACACTGCACATCTTTATTCGATTCCTCTTTTTCAAATGAATACCCTGATTTTTGCGTCTCTTCCACCTGTGAGAAAAGTGTGTCAAAATCATCAATTGTATGTTCTGTCAATTTATATAGCCCTTCCGGATATAATGTTTTAATGTCCTTTTCTGTCTTTCCGCTAAGCAGGGCTTTTCCAATACCTGTTGCATATGCCGGATATTTATATCCTCTTTTTGCCTGGATCGTGATGGGGGTCGGTACTCTTTCTTCCAAAAGATATAAAACCTCACCACCGGATAATACCGAAAAATATGCTGTCTGATTAACCGCAGATGACAAATTCTTCAAAACATAATCTATTTCCTGTAACAGATCGGAATTCTTCGTATATGAAGAACCCACAAAATATGCTGCCTGCCCGATTGTATAATTCCCATTATCATTCATTCTGATAAAATTCATTGCCTGCATAGTCTTTAAGATTGGATGAAGACTTCCCTTTGGAATCTCCAGCTTCTGTGCCAGACCGGTCAGTGACATTCCTTCCGAAGTTGCAGATAAAAGCTCAAATATTTTCAAAACCCGATAGGTCGATCGGTGCATTTTCTCTTCTTGCATAATAGCTTCCTCTCTTTCATTTACACTCATTTTATCATATCCAAAATGAATGCTCTATACAATATTACCAAATTCAGGCAAGTTTTTTTGTTATCAATTGAGAATTGTCACCATTCCTTTCTAGTGTTATAGTTCCTATATCAGAACTAGTTATTATTTACAAACAATCGAGGTGTTATAAATGAATTATGTATCTATCTTAAATCAACTGTTAGAGAATAAGATTATCGCCATCTTACGCTTAGATTCTCCTCAAAAAGCTCAAAAAGGAATTGAAGCATTAAAAAAAGGCGGTATCCAGGCAATTGAAGTGACCCTGAATACTCCCGGAGCACTTCAGGTTATTTCTCACTATCAAAATGTATCTGATCTGTTGATCGGAGCCGGCACTGTACTTGATGAAGCATCCTGTCTGAATGCCATTCAGCACGGCGCACAGTATATTGTTACTCCTACGCTCAATGAAGGTGTTATAAAATGTGCTAACCGTTACCAGAAACCGGTCATCTGCGGCTGTATGACTCCGACAGAAATCATTACTGCTTTAGAACTTGGCGTAAATATGATCAAACTATTCCCGGCTTCTATCCTTGGCCTGGATTCTATAAAAGCCATAAAAGCTCCTATCCCACAGGCGCTTATAGGACCAACCGGAGGAGTGAATCTTGAAAATATAACTCTATGGCAAAAATCCGGTGCAGACTTTTACGGCATTGCCGGAGAATTTTCCAAATTAGCCAATGAAGAAAAGTACAGTGAATTAACGGAAATCGCGCATAGATACTGTGCTGCCATTTCACATCAAACATTATAACAGCAGTTTACTCATACTCATTATCAGGGAGGATAAATCATGAATTATATAATAACTGTAGACGGTGGAACAAGTAATACCAGAACTTATCTTTGGACTGCCAATGGTCAAATCCTTACACAACGTTCACAAGCAATCGGTGCCAAAACTTCTGCGATAAATGGCAGCAACCAAGCGTGGAAAAAATCAATTCACAATATGATCGAAAGCATGCTTACTGAATGTGCAGTTTCCGATAATGCTATCCAGGGAGTTTACATGTCCGGAATGCTGACCAGCGATCTTGGCATCCTTGAAGTACCACATCTTACTGCTCCTGTTTGCATGAAAAATTACCAGGATCATCTGATCCGTGTACATCTGCCGGAAGTATTCTCAAAAGAGATTGTTCTGATTCCCGGCATAAAAAATAGACTTTCCAATTCTGAATCTCTTGATTCTCTGCGCAGATTTGACATTATGCGAGGCGAAGAAACAGAAACTTATGCTTTGATCGAACAGTATGGTGCCGGTCAGAATACTATCTATATTCTGCCTGGTTCTCATAATAAATATGTTTTTGTAGACAAAAACTCTACAATACTAGCTACAAGCACCACACTCTCCGGAGAATTATTGAATTCGATTGTCAATGATACAATTGTAGCCAGTTCTATCGATCATGGATTTCCGACAATGGAACACTACAATTTGGAGATGATACAGTATGGCTGTGAAATGTATCGCAAAGAAGGGATTGGACGTGCACTCTTCCTCACACGACTTTTTGATCGGTTTGGCAAACAGTCAAAATATAATCTGCAGAACTATGTTCTCGGAGTTGTATTGGAAAGTGATCTCTCTGCTCTTCATAATGCAGCATTTTTTGAAGACACCACAAATATACGTATTGTCATCCATGGAAACGGTGCTTTCAGTCATGCACTTTATGATCTGTTAAAAGATGATCCTTCGTTCCATAATACCGTACTGAATAACTCTGAAGAAATCCCGATTGCTGCACAGGGTGCATATCACCTCGCCATGAAAGACCTGCAGATGCAATAAATTCTAACCCTTTCTTATTATCTTTACAGAATTTAGTGATTGCAGCATTATTTTTTCATACAAATTCTCAGAAAAGGGGAGCTATTGCAAAAGTAAATAAAATAAACTACATGAGCAACAACTCCCCTAATTTTATAAAATTCATCTCAAATAACCCATTCAAGTGTTATTACTTTTTCCGGTATTCACTCGGCAGTACTCCATACCGCTCCTTAAACACCCTTGCAAATGCTTTACTTCCCGCAAATCCATTTTTCTCCGCAATCATTCCGATTGAAAGATCCGTATTCACCAGATCATTATACGCATGCCGGAGTCTCAAATCGTCCAGATAAGTCTTATAACTCATCTGTGCATACTTCCGGAACATACGCGATAAATACGTCGGAGAGTAATTAAATATCCTCGCAAGACTCTCCAAAGAAAGCTCTTTGCTGTAATTTTGTTTCATATAATCCGTAATCGTTGACAGCTTGTTCAACTTTTTATTTGCACGTATCTTCTCCGCATCCATATCCGTCTTACGATATTTGCTTACCAGCAGATACAACAGACGGTAATACAGGCTCTGGACTTTATAGTCATAGCCAGCTTTTTTCTCAGCATATACCCGATACATTTCTTCAAACAATCCCATCACTTCTTCATCCTGGATCCTGGAACTGTGGGAAAAATAAATGAATCCATCATCTGTATAATATCTTTCAAATGTCGCAAGCGGTATTTGGATAACCAGTGTCTCATTCTTTTTCGGGGCATAAATGGAGTGCAGCTCATTCGAATTCACAAGCATAAATTCCCCCGGATGAAGAGGATATTTCTCATCATTCAGATAAAACTCCATCTCGCCATCAAATACTGCGAATATCTCTATCGATCTATGCCAGTGCTTCTGGCGGATATATCCTCCCTGACTTCCTTCGAATATGAACATTTTAAACGGGAGATCATCATTGGGTACGATGATCTCATGTGAATAATCCATATCTTTTTACTCCATATCATCTTTTATTTATTTCTGTATAGAGAACTTGCTGCCTGTAGCTTCTCTTACATACTTTGACATACATAATCATCATTCAGCCACGTTGTTGCTCCAACGTACCGAACCGCTTCTGCACCATATCGGTTTCCTTCTTTGGCACATTCTATTACATCTTTTTCATCCAACAATGCATTCATGAATCCTGCAGCAAAGCTGTCCCCTGCTCCGGTTGTATCAATACACTCTACATTCTTCTCTGCAGCTATCCAACACTTTTCCACATCTGTCCGAACATAACATCCATGCTTTCCACATTTTATAATCACATTTCCCACACCTGTGGATTTTATGCATTCTGCCGCTTCTTCTACCGAACCAGCTCCCGTCAGAAGGAGTGCTTCTTCATCATTCGGGAAGAGATAGTCAATATAGGAAAATGCTTCCGACATATCTTCCAACGTTTCATCATTCTTACGCTTTGTCATATCCGCGCAGAGAATCTTTCCCTGCGTCTTTATCTGTAAGAATATTTTCACCAGTTCCTTAAGACCAATCTGTGGAAATACAAAAATGCTTGCAAAACATATCACCTTTGCACTTTCAGGAAATGGCATCTGGATATGTTCCAACTTCAGGCTTCGTAACGTCCCATGTGGATTTGTAAGGAAACTTCTGGTCCCATCATTTTCTACAAGAACTATATTCATTCCTGTCTTTTCTTCTTCTCTGATACATGCATCACGAACCTTAATTCCTGTCTCTTTACAATGCGCCTGTATAAATCTTCCCGCATCATCTCGTCCAATCACGGTCTCCAACTGCACTCTGCGTCCTTTTCTGGCAAGTATTGTTGCTTCATTCAATGCATCGGCACCCGTTGTCATATGAATATCTTTGGTTGAATAAGATCCTGTCTCAAATACTGCTACGCTAACCGGATATGCCAGAACATCTATGATTGCAGCACCGATAATCACTATTTCCGGATGCTCCATAATATACGCTCTCCTATCTTTTATAGTTTTAATCTGTTTTTATCCTTTTTCATATATTAAGTATACAAAATTTAATTTTATTCTTCAAGGATATTTAACGCTCCCCAAAGTCACAAATGCTCCTTAAGATACAAAAAATCCCCAGAAACATAAAGTTTCTGGGGTATCTTACGTTTGGGCACAACGTTATCTTGCGATAACAAACCTATATTCAGATTATATTACTCGATGATTATAGCAACACGTCCTGATCCTACAGTACGTCACCTTCACGATACTTTAATCCCATTTTACCTTATATTTTTTATGATTTTCTCTCCAAAATACAGTGAAAAACGGCTGATTTGCATCATGTATTTTTATTTGCTCAATTTCTTGGCACCGGAAGCCTCGGTCGAAAAGATTCTCTTCCACGGCTAACAGATACTGCTCTATCAATTTTATATTGCACCTGCAGTTTTTAACTCTTATAATCGAAACATGGGTGCTACCATAACGGTAGGCGGTTAGTCCTTCTCCAGAGGGACTGTGACCCTCTGATTACATAGAAACCTGTAAAGGAATCCAGTGGAAAGGAGGGCTAAGCCAATGAGTATTGTGGACTTCATAGCAGTAGTAAGCTTCGGCTTAACCTGCTTTAGTATCGGATATACATTAGGCAAAGATAATCATAAACCACAAAAATAACCGCCCTGGTCTGGTAAACTAAGCGGTTATCTTTGATATCTTAATAGTAAAACGGACTAACCGTCTATCGGTAGCACTCTTTTTCTATAATCATATTAGCACGCATCTGTGGAAATGTCAAAATTTTTTTACTTTTTGAAGTTTTGACATTTCCAATCCATGCCAGACCATCATCAGAATATCCCGTTTTTAATTCAATGTGCATCAAATTGTTAATCATTCATATTCTCTCCTGATTCCAAATTTTGCAACATCTCAACAAACTAAAATTGAACTAAATCGCTGCGCGATGGCCTGCGAAGGCTGTGGCGCAGTTTTCTCTTTAATTAAAAAAAGGCAGTAGA
>CAKRCY010000006.1:0-71294 GCA_934309195.1 uncultured Dorea sp. | reverse complement strand
CGTCTTCGACTTTGGATCTGGTTCTGGCGTAGATGTGTAATTCGAATCCTGCTTTCATGAGATTGCGGACCATGGATCTGCCCATGATGCCTACGCCGATGAATGCTATTTTGTTCATTTGTTTTTCCTCCGTGTGTTGATTACTTTGTATCACTTTTTATTACTTTGCATCGTTTTTTATAAAATGCGATTCCATATTTTAGGATATCTTCAATTCCTTCATCTTCCAGTTCTTCTTCATAATGATTATCTTCAATCTGCGCCAGTGCTTTTTCACATGCTTTTTGCAGATCCCCGTCTTCTGCATATTTGGTTTCTATAATAATTCCTTTTTCCATATCTTGTGTTTCTATTATGATATCGCTGTATCCATCTCCACTTTCGCGATTGGAACTGATTCCCCAATGTTCTTTAAGACCTAATATTCCAATCATAATTCCATGATAGAAGTTCTCTTTCATTTTTTTCTGAACAAAGGTATCTCTGATACTGATGGTTTTCTTTAGATAAATGCTTAAGATTCTTTCTACTTCTTCTGCTCTTCCTTCTTCCAGCGCCAGACAGAAGTCTGTCAGTGTCTTTCCATCTTTTTCTACATTTTCTTTAAACCATGTCATGATCTGTGTAGTGAATATGTCTCTGATCTCTCTGTTCGGGATTGCCAGACGGATATTTCTTCCATTTTCCATTCCACGCTTTGTGAGATAACCGGTAGTGAATAGTACGCTCCACATATTTTCTATCGAAGTATACATATCCTGATAAGTCAGTTCCTGATGAATCTCTTTTTCTATCTCCTCACCCGCCACCAGACGTTCTATCTCCCTGCGGACGGTTCCGTTATCGGCTTTCCGGATGAAACGTCTTACGATCTCATTACTGCTGGTATTCATCCAGTAATTCTGTGGGAAAGCAGACGGATCATTCTGTAACGACGCAAGATAATTCAGTACATCCCACGGGCAATATACTTCCACGTTACCAAACCGATACCCATCATACCATTCTTTGATTTGCTGGTAGTTTTCTTCAAATCCATAGTATTCCAGGATTTTTTTTACATCACTATCTGTAAATCCGAAGAATTCTTCAAAGTTCACATCTGTGACAGAGCATACTCTCAGATTATTCAGTCCGGTGAAGATGCTTTCTTTGGATATTCTCATACAGCCTGTGAGAACTGCGAATTCCAGGTTGTCGTTGGATTTTAATGCCTGACCAAAGAATCCCCGGATGAGTTCTGTCATCTCGTTGTAATATCCTTGTTCAAATGCTTTCGCCAACGGTACATCATACTCATCGATCAGTATAATCGTTTTGCTTCCGTAATATTTTTTCAAAAATCCAGACAGCAATTTCAGGCTATTTATCAGTACTGCATCGTTCATGTCTTTATTCAGAAGCCTGCGGTATACTTCTTTGTCCACATCTGACATTTCTTCACATTGAAGTATGCATTGATTTTCCCTTGCCAGCTCATTAACAGCGAATACTATCATTGCGCGTGCTTTTTCATATTCGAGTGCCGAGATTTCTTTTAATGACAAGAATAATACAGGATATTTGCCCATATGTGCTTCACACAGCTCTTTCTCAGCTGCAATCTGTGTTTTTTCAAACATTTCCAGTTGTTTTTCCGGTTCTTCATCTATCGAGAAAAAGCTTTTCAACATGCTCATATTCAGGGATTTTCCAAATCGTCTCGGTCTGGTGAACAGTGTGACCTCCGATCCGCTCATCAGCAGATCTTTGATCATTCCCGTCTTATCTACATAGTAATAATCATTTTCCCGGATCTTTTCAAAATTATCAATTCCGATAGGGAGTTTCTTTTTCATATGCACCTCCGGTTTTTATACTGTCCAACTGTTTTTATGTGGTCTGATTGATTACTCTTCTACTTTCTCCACTACTTCACCCTGTCTCTTGTAGATACTGTGTGCCGGTACGAATCCTCTGACGCTTGACAGTGGGTAGATGTTGCTGTGGCTTCCGATCACGGTTCCCGGATTCAGTACGCTGCCGCAGCCGACTTCTACTTCGTCTCCGAGCATGGCTCCGAATTTCTTAAGACCTGTCTCGATCCTTTCGTCTCCGGCTTTTACTACGACGAGCTTTTTGTCGGATTTGACATTGGATGTGATGGATCCGGCTCCCATGTGGGATTTGTAGCCGAGGATGGAATCTCCCACGTAATTATAGTGCGGCACCTGTACTTTGTTGAACAGGATGACGTTCTTAAGTTCTGTCGAGTTACCTACGACTGCGCCTTCGCCGACGATCGCATTTCCGCGGATGAATGCGCACTGGCGGACTTCTGCGTTCTTTCCGATGATCGCCGGTCCGTGGATGTAGGCTGTCTGAAACACGGTTGCGGATTTGGCGATCCATACGTCTTCGCCGACCTGATCGTATTCATCTGCCGGAAGGGTCTTTCCGAGTTCTTTGATGAAGCCGCTGATCTTTGGAAGGATTTCCCATGGGTAGGTGGCTCCTTCGAAGATGTCTTTTGCGATGGTTTCATCCATGTGGTTGTAGAGGTTTTTGATGGTTAATTGTTCTGACATGTTGGTTCTCCTTTTTTATTCTTTCATTTGTGACAGCAATCTCCCCATTGAACTCCCGGGATTATCTCTTAATTCCTTTGGATTTTCACAAAACAACTTTGCCTGTTCCATTGCTAGTTCAATTCCCGGCATAAAACGTTCAAATTTCAGACTGCTTCCTTTTTTATAACCTTCTGCATTTCTGGCAACTAGTATTTCAAGATACTTTTTCTTTTTAGATGCTGTTTTATCTATTTGTCCACCCAGATTCTTTCTGTTTTCTTGTAGTTTTTGTGGATCATACTGCGAAATTTCTGGAAAGTGCATCAATAACCATAACTCAAAATTGGGATTAGACATAATAATCTGTATTTCATGCTTCTTACACAATTTATATATCTCATCAAGATGGTTTTCTAAATTTTTATAATCTCTGTCAAAAACAACACAAACTTCATCTATCACAGAATCATATTTATCCCATTGACATTGATTTTTCCACTCTTTCGGAGGAACTTCCTTTCCTTCTGCATCTATCCGTCCCATAGAGGTAAGTGCAGCTTTTACAAGTTGCATTGGGTGACTCATTGTTTTCTGTTCATCTTCTTTTTTTATTACTTCTATAACCACTTCATTTTTTATTTTCAAAAATACTTTGTTGTTTTTCACGACTTCCAAATATGACTCTTCAGTTGCACCTTCCGCAATGCAATAAAAGCGGATTCTTGGTTTCACCGTTTCAGTGTCCATTCCATAATCATATTCTTTCGGTTTTCTCAAATTTAGTCTTTTCAAACTTATTCTTTCCCCCATATATAGTCAAAATCCTTGAATATCGGTACAGCACCATAACGTCCATCCAGATAATCTTTATCTATTACCTTGTCATTTCTAACTTTATATTTATCAAAAGGGAAAAGAGTTGTGGTATTATCTGATTCTCTTTCTGCCAGCCATATTTCATCACGTCTTAAGATCTTCAAATCCATTAAATTAGATTCATGCGTTGTGATAATTAATTGCGTATTACTTTCTTTGGATAATTTCAAAAATGTTTCTACAAATTTGATGGTCATCTTTGGATGAAAACTTCTGTCTAATTCATCTACCACAAATACCATATCTTCTTTATCATTTAAAATTACAGCCAGCAATTCAATCAATCTTCGCGTACCATCTGATTCTTCTCCAAATTCATATGCCGTTTCATCCAGTCCATGTTTAAACATTAATTTTTCAATTTTTTCTGCTTTTTCTTCACCATATTTTATCCGGATTAAAGTGTCCCCTGTTTTCAAAACGCTTGCTACTTTCCGTCTGTTTGATTTTTTTGATATTTTCAAAAAAGCATCTGCCAATTCATTTTTCGGAAAATATTCTCTGAACGCAGTTTCGTTTAAAGGTTGCATAATATAATTTGTAATTCCTGTATCCAGATAATCAAGTATTTGTATCAGTCTTTCATTTTCACTTTCAAAGAGAAAATAACTTTGTGGTGTTTCCGTTTCGGGATATATTACAATTAATTTTCTTTTAAACCACTCATATACGTCTTTAAAAATCTGAAATTCTGGATTTTCTATATTTCTTCTATATATTTCATATAAAAACAAAGATGTATTAATCCGATTTGAATCTTGCAAAAAATAATGGAATTGTTGAACATCTTCCTTTAATCTAAACATATTTTCATCAAAATAATATTCCTGCTCTTCTACAATTCTCTCATAAATTACATTCTCTTTTTCTCCCTCCAGTTTATATAACCATTCTGAAAGTACTATCTCTTCAGCTAAATTTACCGTAAACCCATAAGCATACGCATTATCTTTTATAGTAAATTCATATTCAAAATGTGTCGGTAACTCTTTATTTTCTTTTCTATTTCTACAATATTGTTCTTTATAATTAACTTTTTCAAAAGTTCCCGTCAAAATATTTTTACCACATTCAATCGCTTTAATCAGATTTGACTTTCCAGATGCATTTGCACCATAAATGGAAGAAAACTTCAATACTTTTCTTCCTTCATGATTCAGCACTCTTTCTTTATATTGTTCTGATCTTCCAGCATACAAATGGAATTCTTCAGGAATTATATTGCCATCCACATCTTTTTTATATCCAAACGACATAAAATTGGATATAGAAAACCGCATCAGCATACGCATCACACTCCTTTTTCTCGATATTTACTATATTTTTATTTCATTTTTATTCAATTATACCACTTCATTGTAAATTCGTGTGATTTTTTCACGCATTTTTCTTTTTTGTTACTTTTTACTACGACTCGTCTTTCTCACCGGTTTCTTATAAAACTGTGCTGCCTTATCATAGCACGCCCGCATCTGATACTGATTATTCAGTCCCTTTACCGCAAGTGTTCTTCTTGACACGAAATCATCCAGCTTTTTCATATATTCATCTGATGTGATATCTCCGTCTGCCACATACGTCAGGCCTTTTTCCCAGCTTGCCGTAAGTTCCGGGTTCAGGAGTGGCCGGATGGAATGGTCTACGACATCGTAGATCATTTCCCCTAACATCGTCGGCGTGACGATCTGGGTCTTTTTATTGAGCGCCAGATATTTATTATTAAATAATTTCTTCAGTATCTCGCCTCTGGTGGCACTGGTGCCGATTCCGCTTCCTTTGATCTGGGCGCGGAGTTCTTCGTCTTCGATGAGCTGTCCTGCATTTTCCATGGCAAGGATCAGAGAACCGGAGTTATAGCGCTTCGGCGGCGAGGTCTTGCCTTCTTTGATGTCCAGGGACTGTACCGGAAGGGTCATGCCTTTCTTAAGGCTCTGGATCCTGGCGAAGAAGTCTGCGTCGGTGTCTTTGTCCTCGATGCTGTCTGTATTGTCGCTCTTCCTGCCCGGCACGCCTGTAACTTTCAGATAGCCTTCTTCTGCCAGTACTTTGAAGCTTGAAAAGAAGGATTCTTCTTTGATCTTCGTCACGATCGATACTTTCTGATAGACAGCCGATGGGTAGAAGATGCTTAAGAATCGTCTTACGATCACATCATACACCTTCTGTGACAGATTCGGAAGTCCTTTTAGTGCTCCCATGCCCTGTCCGGTCGGGATGATCGCATAGTGGTCTGTGATCTGTTTGTCGTTGACGTATCTCGTCTTCTCTAAGCCTTTGTGGCTGCCGAATTTCACAATGTCCTGAAGATATGGCTTTGCCGGTTCGTACTGCATCAGGCCGTTTAAGTTCTTGTGGATCTCTTTTGCCACGGCTGTAGACAGCACGCGGGCGTCCGTTCTTGGGTAGGTGACAAGCTTTTTTTCATATAGTTCCTGGATGATCCGGAGGGTCTCATCCGGGCTGATCTTGAACCGCTTGGAACATTCATTCTGGATCTCGGCCAGGTTAAATAATAACGGTGGGTTCTTCTTTTCTTTCTTTTTTTCTATGGATACGATCTGGCAGGTCAGGGGCTGGCTGGCGGCTGACTCGCTGTTGCTTAGGCAGCGGATCAGTTCTTCTGCCTTTTCCTTTTCTTTGAATCCATTTTCCTTATAGAGGTCGAAGGATTCGAACCATTTTGATCCTTTGACGGCGCGCCATTCGCCTTCGAATGTTGCACCTTTCTCTCCGATGGTGCTTAGGACTCTGTAGAACGGGGTCTCTACGAATTCCCGGATCTCCCGTTCTCTGCGCACGACCATGCCGAGGACGCAAGTCATAACGCGGCCTACGGATACGACGGAATATTTCGTATTCAGATAATTGGAGATGCTGTTGCCGTATTTTAATGTCAGAAGACGGGAGAAGTTGATTCCCATCAGGTAGTCTTCTTTCGCTCTTAAGTAGGCGGAAGCCGCCAGGTTGTCGTATTCTTTTAAGTCTTTTGCTTCTTTGATCCCGCGCAGGATCTCTTCTTCTGTCTGGGAGTCGATCCATACGCGGCGGCGGTTCTTGCCCTTTACGCCTGCCTGCTGTTCGACCAGGCGGTAGATGTATTCTCCTTCCCGTCCCGAGTCGGTACAGACGTAGATGGTGTCTACGTCTGCTCTGTTAAGAAGTCCCGACACGATTCGGAACTGCTTGGATACTGCCGGGATGACTTCGTACTTGAACTCCTGCGGGATAAAAGGCAGAGTCTCAAGACTCCACCTTTTTAATGCCGGATCGTATTCTTCCGGATAGCTCATCGTGACCAGGTGTCCGACGCACCAGGTTACGATTGCTTCTGCTGATTCGAGATATCCGTCTTTTCTCTGTGTATTGATATGCAATGCCTTGGCAAACTCCTGCGCTACGCTGGGTTTTTCGGCAATGTATAGTGATTTTCCCATGTAATTATGTTACTCCTTGGTGAGCCGATGGGGACGGGGATTACTGGCTCTTTTCCTGTCCCTGATGGCTTTTATTTCTTTCTGTGCCGGAGGGACAGGAAAAGAGCCAGTAATCCCCGTCCCCGTTGGTCTTCTTCTCGGCCGTCGTGCAGTGCTTCTTCCATGAAAGTTGCCTGGGAATCCACAGCTTTTATGCCGCCGGTCCGTTTCATATATGTGCCGTCTTTCTGCATGATCCTTGCTTTCACGTTATCGCTTAACATGATCTTCAGGTCATGGTTGATCTGACGTCTGATCTGCCCGTCTAATACCGGGCAGGCTACTTCTACTCTTTTTTCTGTATTTCTTGTCATCATGTCTGCGGAGCCGATGTAGATCTTCTGCTCTTTGCCGGTTCCGAAGCTGAAGATACGTGGATGTTCCAGATAGCGGCCAACCACGCTCATCACTCTGACATTTTCCGTAAATCCAGGCACTCCCGGTAGTATACAGCAGATTCCGCGAACAATCAAGTCTACCCTTACTCCGGCGCAGGAGGCCTCGGATACTTTCTTTATGAAGTCTACATCTGTCACGGAGTTCATCTTCATAATGATGCGTCCTTCGCTTCCTTTTATGATCTCTTCGTCCATCATCTGTAAGATACGGCTCTTTAAGCTGACCGGTGATACGATCAGGTATTGATAGCTGCCCTGCAGATTGCCGATGGACATATTCTTGAAAAATTCTGCGGCGTCCTGTCCGATTCGCGGATCAGCTGTCATCAAGGACAGATCG
Organism: uncultured Dorea sp.; assembly: GCA_934309195.1. Lineage (GTDB taxonomy): Bacteria > Bacillota > Clostridia > Lachnospirales > Lachnospiraceae > Dorea_A. The sequence goes on along the minus strand of CAKRCY010000006.1, from coordinate 63,658 downwards.
GTATACATGGTGGCTGTCTTCTCGTTATAATTGCCGGTTCCGACCTGTGTAATATACTGGATGTCATTGCGGTTCCTGTATGTGATCAGACAGATCTTGGAATGCACTTTGTAGCCGTCGAATCCGTAGATCACACGACATCCTGCTTCTTCCAGACGTTCCGACCAGTCGATGTTGTTCTGCTCGTCGAATCTTGCACGCAGCTCGATCAGTACGGTGACTTCTTTGCCATTTTCCGCAGCTGCGCACAGGTATTCTACCAGTCTTGCCTTCTTTGCCAGGCGGTAGATGGTGATCTTGATCGTCATTACATTCGGATCTGCCGAGGCATCTTTGATCAGCTTCAGGAATGGATCCATGCTTTCGTATGGGTAGAACAACAGGATATCATTCTTTTTCACCTGTTTTAACATATTGCCGTCCTGTACATGTGCTGATTTTTGCGGGGAGAATGGTTCGTAGACCAGTGCTTTCTTCATGGACTCCGGAAGATTTCCTGCGATGGAGAACATGTAATCCAGTTTCATCGGCATCTTCGTGCGGAAGATCTGCTCCGGTGTGATCTTGAATTTCTTACAGAAGTATTCCTGCATTTCCGGTGTCAGTTTTTCTGCTGTTTCTAATCTTACAACCGCCATCCTGCGGCGTTTGTGCAGGGTACTCTGCATGAGTTTCCGGAAGTCATCGGTAACCTCCAGTGCCTCATCGTCCGGAGATACGTCTGCATTTCTTGTCACGCAGATGTAGTTCGGGTCGGATACTTCATACTGGTCAAATACCAGATTCAGGTATTCCATGATGACTTTCTCCATGCGGATATAACGGATGTCATGTCCCGGAAGCATCAGGATATCGGATACATAGGTCGGAACCGGTACGATTCCGAGGATCTGCTCTTTTTCTTTGTCGTCTTTGGTCTTCCTGCTATTGATATGCTTCAGATTAGCTGTTACGTAGATATCTTTATTCATAAGGTGCGGGAACGGGTGGCTGCTGTCTACGATCTGCGGTGACAGTACCGGCAGGATCTGCTCTTTGAAACATTTCTTTACGTATTTCTTCTCGTCTGCCTCCAGTTCTTTAAAGTCCAGTCCGCAGACCCCGTATGGAGACAGTTCTTTCTTGATCCCGGCGTAGGTCTTGTCGCGTTCTTTATATAACGGGGCAACTGCTGCGTAGATCGCATCCAGCTGCTCCTGCGGTGTCATTCCCGAGCGGCTGTCTCTGTGTCTGTCGTCTGTCTGCACCATATCATAGAGGCTTCCGACACGGATCATGAAGAATTCATCTAAGTTACTGGTGAAGATGGCCACGAATTTCATACGTTCTAATAGCGGCACGCTCTTATCTCTTGCTTCTTCCAATACACGCTGATCGAATCTCAGCCAGGAAAGTTCTCGGTTCTGTGTGTAGTTTAATAGTTCTCGGTCCATAGGGGCTTCCTCCGTTTCTTGTCATGGGGACGGTGTTTTTGGCTTTTTTAGTGTCCCCAATGGCACTTTGTAATCAGCGAATTTATTGTATACTTTATTATAGCAAAACCGTCTTTTATTCTCAACACTGAGATGTATTGTGTTCAGATTTGTAATCTGATTGGTAATCTGATATATAATCTGATTGGTATCGGCAGGCGGGGCCGGATATCGGTAAGCGGACCGGATTTGCTGGATGTATAATGCAAAAAAAGGCGGGAACTGCGCCTTTTTACATGTTGCAGTTCCCGCCTTATTATTATTTTTTTATGCTTTCACCTTATGAGCGATAAATCGGTGAGTATGAGTGTGCCACCAGGGACACTAAAAGAGCCGGTTTTCCCGTCCCCATGGCTACTTCGCCTGAATATATCCCTTAGCGGTAAGTGCTTCAGCACAAAGCACAGCTCCGCCTGCTGCACCACGGACGGTGTTGTGTGACAGTCCGATGAATTTATAATCATACATGCTGTCTTCTCTCAGACGTCCGATGGATACGCCCATTCCGTTCTCGTAGTTAACATCCGTTTTTACCTGTGGTCTGTCGTCTTCTGACAGGTACTGGATGAACTGCTTTGGTGCGCTCGGAAGATCTGCTTCCTGTGGGAATCCCTTGAAGCTTTCCAGTTTCTCGATCAGCTGTTCTTTGGTTGGCTTCTTCTCGAAGTTGATGAATACAGCTGCTGTGTGTCCGTTCAGTACAGGTACTCTTAAGCACTGGCATGTGATCTTTGGTTCTTCTGCCAGTTTGATCTCACCGTTTTCGAGTGTTCCAAGTACACGCAGAGGTTCTTTTTCACTCTTTTCTTCTTCTCCTCCGATGTATGGGATGATGTTCTCGATCATTTCCGGCCAGTCTTTGAATGTCTTACCTGCTCCGGAGATTGCCTGGTATGTTGTTACAACAACTTCCTTCGGTCCGAATTCTTCCCATGCTGCAAGTGCAGGTGTATAACTCTGGATGGAGCAGTTTGGTTTCACTGCGATGAATCCGCGTGTTGTTCCAAGACGTTCTTTCTGAGTCTTGATGAGGTCGAAATGTGCTGCGTTGATCTCAGGTACTACCATCGGTACATCTTTTGTCCAGCGGTGTGCGCTGTTGTTTGATACAACCGGTGTCTCTGTCTTTGCATATGCTTCTTCGATCGCTTTGATCTCGTCTTTTGTCATGTCTACTGCACTGAATACAAAATCTACGGTAGAAGCAACTTCTTCTACTTCATTTACATTCTTTACGATCAGTTTCTTAACGCCTTCCGGCATTGGTGTATCCATTTTCCAACGTCCGCCGACTGCCTCTTCGTATGTCTTTCCTGCTGAACGCGGGCTTGCTGCTACTGTTACTACTTCGAACCAAGGGTGATTTTCAAGCAATGAGATAAAACGCTGTCCAACCATTCCTGTTGCTCCTAAAATACCTACTCTTAATTTCTTCTCCATCTTCTTTTCTCTCCCTTTCTTTTGTTTTTTTACTATCCTTTATTCATATTCATATTATTCAGCCATGTATTTCTTATAAGCTGCGATCGACTTCTCCATCGCATCCTTTCCCGGTGCTCCGATCGTGATACGCTTATTCACACATGTCTCAAGATCAATTGCTTCGTATATGTCTTCTTCGAATACCGGTGAGATCTTCTTGTACTCTTCCAGTGGAAGTGCATCTAACGGGATCTTCTTCTCGATACAGGTCAGCACCAGTTTTCCTACGATGCCGTGTGCATCTCTGAATGGTACACCGTGATTTACCAGATAATCTGCCGCATCTGTTGCGTTGGTGAATCCGTGTTTTGCACTTTCTTCCATGCGGTCTTTGTTGAACTGCATGGTCTTTAACATGCCGGCAAATAATGTGATGCATCCTTTTGCGGTATCCATGGCATCGAATGCCCATTCTTTGTCTTCCTGCATATCTTTGTTGTATGCAAGCGGGATTCCTTTCATCGTGGTAAGGAGTGCATTGAGCGCACCATATACACGTCCTGTCTTACCTCTTACGAGTTCTGCGATATCCGGATTCTTCTTCTGCGGCATGATACTGCTTCCGGTGCTGTATGCGTCATCGATCTCCACGAACTGGTATTCATTCGAATTCCAGATGATGACTTCCTCGCAGAATCTGCTCAGGTGCATCATGATGATGCTGAGTGCAGATAACAGTTCTAATAAGTAATCTCTGTCGGATACCCCGTCCATGCTGTTGAGTGTCGGTCCGTCGAATCCGAGTAATTCTGCTGTGTACTCTCGATCCAGCGGATAGGTCGTTCCTGCAAGTGCTCCGGAACCAAGTGGACATGTATTCATACGCTTTGCGATGTCTTTCAGTCTCTCGTGGTCTCTGCGGAACATTTCAAAATATGCTCCCATGTGGTGCGCCAGTGTGATCGGCTGCGCTTTCTGAAGGTGTGTGAATCCAGGCATGTATGTCTCGACATTTTCCTCCATCACGTGAAGGATCACTTCCAGAAGTTCTTTTACCTGTGCGTCGATCTCGTGGATCTCGTCTCTGGTGAAAAGCTTCATATCTAATGCAACCTGGTCATTTCTGCTCCGTCCGGTGTGAAGCTTCTTTCCCGGATCGCCGATGCGGTCGATCAGTGTTGCTTCCACAAAGCTGTGGATGTCTTCATATTTATCTGATATCTCTAATTTCCCGGATTCTACATCTTCCAGGATGCCATTCAGTCCGTCTGTGATCTGTTCTTTTTCTTCTTCCGTTAAGATTCCCTGCTTTGCAAGCATTGCTACATGTGCAAGACTGCCTTTGATATCCTGCTTATAGAATCTTTTGTCAAATGTAATGGAAGCGTTGAAATTATATACTAACTGGTCTGTTTCTTTTGTGAAACGGCCTCCCCATAACTGTGCCATATGGATTTCTTCCTTTCATTTTTAAGTTTACTGTTTCCGATTTTAACACATTTCCGCATAAAAGCAAATATTATTGCAGAAATTTACATATTTATTCACTCTAAAACGTGATTTTTTTCTTAATCCATGCAATTTTCCAATTCTATTTATGCATTTTTACTGTTCTTTTCCTGCCTGCTGTTCTTCCAGACGCTGGCGCATGGAGAACTCACAGCCACAGTAGTCCTGCCGGTAAAGCCCGTACTGTGCGGATAATTCTACGGACCGCTTATATCCGTTCTTCTTTTTGAAATCTGATGTCAGATATGCCACGCCATACTCTTCTGCAAGTTTTAATCCTATCTCATTCAATTTTGCTGCATTCTTAAGCGGGCTGATACTGAGCGTCGTTGTGAAATAGTCATATCCTCCGGCTTTTGCAATCTCTGCGGCCTCTCTTAAGCGGAGTTCATAGCATTGGAAGCAGCGCACGCCGCCTTCTTTTACTTCTTCCAGTCCTTTTGCCATCGCATAGAATTTCTCTTTATCATAGCTGCCCGCAATGAACTGCACCGGATATGTCGTCCGCATCGCCCCGATCAGTGTCTGCTGTTCGATGATGCGCTTGCTGTATTCGCTCTCCGGATAAATGTTCGGGTTGTAATAAAGTACCGTGATCCGGAAGTAATTGCTTAAGTATTCCAGCACATAACTGCTGCACGGGGCGCAGCAGCTGTGAAGCAGAAGCGTCGGGACTTTTTCTTCTTTTTGCAGATCGGCGATTAATTTATCCAGTTCTTTTTGATAATTTATTTTTTGTAACATGTAGTGACCTCTCTTGGTGTGTAAATGTCTTTCTGGCATTTCCTTATCAGCATTTTACCACACACACCACATTTATTCACCTGTTTTCTGCCTGCGGCATATCTTACTTATATAGGTTATTCTTATATAGGTTATTTTTCTCTTGTAGGAGGTCTTCTATGGAACCGGTTCGGGAACAGATATTAAATCTACAGCACATTTCTTACACGTATCATACTCTGCAAGGGGAGACCCTGGCTCTGTCTGATATCTCATTTTCGTTGAAAAAAGGCGAATTTGCCGCCATTGTGGGGCCTTCCGGGTGTGGCAAATCTACATTGCTTTCGCTGGTCTGCGGACTGCTGCCATGTACAGAGGGGCAGATTAAGATCAACGGAAAGCCTTTGAAAGAGAGCACGACAAATGTCGGCTATATGTTACAGCACGATGAACTCTTTGAGTGGCGCACGATTTATAATAATGTAATCCTCGGACTGGAAGTCCAGCACGCACTGACAGCGCGTACGAGACAACGGGCACATGAGCTTCTTGACATCTACGGACTCGGTGACTTCAAGAATGCAAGGCCTTCGGAGTTGTCCGGCGGGATGCGTCAGCGTGCTGCCCTGATCCGCACACTCGTCCTGGAGCCGGAGCTTCTTCTTCTGGATGAACCTTTTTCCGCCCTGGACTATCAGACCAGGCTTCAGGTTGGCGATGACATCGGACAGATCATCCGGAATGAAGGAAAGTCTGCACTTCTGGTCACGCACGACCTGTCGGAAGCGATCTCTCTTGCCGACCGTGTGATCGTGCTTTCCAGCCGGCCGGCAACGATCCGGCAGACAATTCCGCTTATCTTCCGCCTGGAGCATGATACTCCGCTGAAGCGCAGGAGTACGCCGGAATTCAAGAATTATTTTAATCTGATATGGAAGGAGCTGAATGACGATGACAAGAAGCAGGAACCACCGGTTTTCTCAGAAGCCGGCAACTGATCCGACAGTCACTGTAAGTTCCGCGCAGCGCACCTTTCTGCGCCGTTACCGGATGCACCGGAGATTCGTCAGCATTTCCCGTATTCTTCTTCTCGTGATTTTCCTGACTGTCTGGGAATTTACTTCTTCTCATCAGATCATCGATTCATTTATCTTCAGCAGTCCGTCCAGGATCGCACGGTGTTTTTTCGACATGGCTGTCGACCGTAGCATTTTCCGGCATCTGGGTGTTACATTATACGAGACTCTCGTCAGTTTCTTTCTTGTGACGTTCTTCAGTGTCCTGGCTGCCGTGCTTCTGTGGTTCAGTAAGAAGCTTTCGGAGATATTGGAACCCTATCTGGTCGTCCTGAACAGCCTTCCGAAGTCTGCGCTCGCCCCGCTCCTTATCGTATGGCTCGGTGCCACACGCACCACGATCATCGTCGCCGGGATGTCGGTGGCAATCTTCGGAAGCATTCTGAACCTTTATACCAGTTTTATGTCTACTGACCCGGGTAAGATGACTCTGATTCATACGCTCGGAGGAAAGCGAAGAGACGTCCTGACCAAGGTTGTACTCCCCAGTTCCATACCTGCGATCCTGAGCAATATGAAGGTAAATATCGGACTGTGTCTGGTGGGGGTGGTGATCGGTGAATTCCTGGCGGCCCGTGAAGGGCTGGGATACCTGATCATCTACTCCAGCCAGATTTTCCAGATGAATGTCCTGCTTATGAGCATTGTATTACTATGTATCATGGCGATGGGATTGTATGCGGTGGTGAGCCATTGGGGACGGGATTAACTGGCTTTTTCTCTGTCCCCGATGGCTCAGTATAGTGGTTCAGGCTCCTCTTACCGCTTTATCTATCACCGTCCTCGATATTCCCGTCAATCGGCTGAGTTGCCGTATAGAGATTCCGGCATGGTGTAACATTTTCAAATATTGATTTCTTGCACACAATTCCAGATGTTGGAAATCAGACGGGGATATACACGGTGTCTGCTCCCGTATTACATCCAGCGCCGCCCGGTCCGACATACGGGAAGACGACACATTTTCCATACATTTTTCATCCGAATCTGTATTCAGATAATCCATACATTCCCGGTGACTGCTGAACAACTCCAATACACGATCCACATCGATAAACGAATCATCTGTAACCACGTATGCTTCGTAACTGCTCCACGGATATACGCCGGGCACCCTTTCCAGCCCGGCATGGAGTGGATTCTGATGGATATAGCGGAATACTGTTTGAAAATATCTTGTATTATTTACCGGCTCGCTTTTGTATCTCTCCTGAAACAGATTGCCCGTGCGGTCGTATTTCCGATTATACCATCGGACAAATTTGACCTCGATTTTCTTCATGATTTCATCCAGGGGCATGTCCGCATCCTCGATCAGCAGATGGACATGATTGTCCATCAGACAGTACGCATATAATTTGAACCCACACAGCTTTTTATAATGCTTCATGATACTGATAAACTGCACATGATCATGCTGATCTTCGAATATAATCTGCTGATTGATTCCTCTTAAGATCACATGATAAATGTTCATGCTGCTCTTTTTTCTGGCTTTTCTTGGCATTGCACCAATCCTTTCGTGCGTAAAATTAAAAATTAAAAATTAATAAAATGGGTAAAAATCAGATAAAATAATAAAACAGAAAATAAACATATAAATAAAATGATTGCTATAGATAAATGTTTGAGATTCATTATATAGATGTCTTTAACAAAATACAAGCGAAAATCCAAAAAAGCCAGCAGGGACAGAAAAAAAGCCACTTTTCCCGTCCCCTTGACCAAACTCCCTCCATTGTCTATAATTATACCAAAAAGGAAAAGAGAGGAAGATCATTATAAAAAAAGCAGACAAAAAACCAGACAAAACCCCTGAAAAAACCAACCGGGGATTTACATTAGTAGAGCTTATTGTCGTACTGACGATTCTTGCGATTCTTGCTGCTCTTCTGATCCCGGCCCTGACAGGGTATATCAGAAAAGCAAAAGAAAAAGCTATTATAACGGAAGCCACCGATGTGTGGAAGGCTTCACAGGCAGCACTGTCGGAATGCTATGCCCTGTATCCGGAGAGTTTTACCGACCCGGCTCCAAAACCGCCTTGCCGCTTCACCACTGTCATTGATGGCGAGCCGGTAAGCGGTCTTGGCAGGGTTACCAACGCTGCCCTGAATGCCTTACAGAAGAATCCAAACGATCAGACAGAAGTCAATACCTCCAGCAGAAGGATTTCCCGCCAGGTACTGGATTATCTTGACAGTACAAAAAAATCCGATGCGCGTTATCTGTTCACCGCTCCGTCCGGGAAGAATACCTGGAACACGACCTGCAAGGACTTCTTAGGAAGTAATCCGGATTCGAGAGAAGTACTGCTTCAGATCTTTCACACGGATGACGGACGGGTGGTTGCGATCAACTTCGGTAAGGACGGTTACATGGTAACCATCATTCCGGGTAAGAAAACAACCTGCGTCTATAATGGAAAATCTCTAAATTCCATAGGTGGATAGCAGTTCTGCCTTATCATTTGTATACATCACTGCTTCTTTCTGCGTGATGTATCCTTCTTGCATAAGTCTTAACAGATCCATATTGAGGGTGTGCATGCCTTTCGCTGCTCCCGACTGCATCATGGCCGGCATCTGATGTGTCTTACCTTCACGGATGAGATTCAGGATCGCATCATTTCCGGTCAGGACTTCTGTCGCTGCTACACGGCTTAAGCCGCCGCCACATGGGATCAGGCACTGGCTGATGATCCCTTTTAATGTTCCTGCAAGCTGGATACGTACCTGATTCTGTCCTTCAGCCGGGCAGGCATCGATGATACGTTCTACCGTCTGGGCCGCCCCGGTCGTGTGGAGCGTGGAAAGTACCAGGTGACCGGTCTCTGCTGCCAGAAGTGCTGCCGAGATCGTCTCATAGTCCCGCATCTCTCCTACCAGGATCACATCCGGGTCTTCCCGGAGTGCACTCCTTAAGGCAGATGCAAAGTCCGGTACGTCCTGTCCGACCTCACGCTGGTGGATCAGGGATTTCTTAGATTCGTACACATACTCGACCGGATCTTCGATCGTAATGATGTGTCTGTCATAGGTCTGGTTCATGTGTTCAATGACTGCCGCCAGTGTGGTTGACTTTCCGCTTCCGGTCGGTCCGGTCACCAGAACGATTCCCCTCGGTTCTTTCGCCATATCATACAGGATGGATGGAATCTTCAGTGCTTCCAGCGTCGGGATCGTCTGATTCAGGATCCGGATCGTTGCCGCGATCTTCTTCTGCTGGCAGAAGATATTCACGCGCTGCCGGCAACCGTCGGTAGTCTCCCATGAGAAATCAACATCTCTTCCCTGATAAAATGCTTCTCTTTGTGCTTCATTTAACATTCCAAGAAGCATCTCTTTGATCTGCTCCGGCTCCATCTGCCAGTCGGATTTCTGCAGGCGGCCATTCACACGCTGCCAGATCGGCATCCCTTCTGAAATGTGTATATCCGATGCTTTTTCTGCCCGTGCTTTACGGATCAGATGGTCGATAATTTCATGATTTTTTTCCATTTTCCCGCTGTTTCTGCCTTTCTCCTTTTATTCATTTATTCATAACTGATCTTCATCAGTTCTTCCGGCGTTGTGAGTCCTTCTTCCACAAGGATCTGTCCGCTTTCCTTCAGTGTGCGCATCTTCTGGTGTTCTCTTGCATAATGTGTGATCTCTTCCACCGATGCATGCTCAATGATCATCCTGCGGATCGCATGGTCGACTGCCAGCACTTCGTGAACGGCGATCCTTCCCTTATATCCGGTGTGATGACACTGCGGGCATCCCGCACCCCTGTGGATCGTCATGACATCTTCTCCGAGAAATACTCTCTCCTGCGGTGTTGTCTCTACCACCTGTCCGCAGTGAGGGCAGACCTTGCGCATCAGACGCTGCGCCACAAGTCCTACAATGGAATTGGCTACCAGATATGTCTCAACTCCCATATCTTCCAGACGCACGATACTGGATACCGCATCATTCGTATGCAGGGTACTGAGCACCATATGTCCGGTGATAGCTGCACGCACGGAAGTTCCCGCTGTCTCCCCGTCCCTGGTCTCCCCGACCATGATGATATCCGGATCCTGACGCATCAGTGCACGAAGTCCCACGTCGAAAGTCAGCCCTGCTGTCGGATTCACCTGCGTCTGGTTGACTCCCGGAAGATTCTTCTCCACCGGATCCTCGATCGTAGAGATATTCACCTGTCTGCCTGACAGATAATCCAGTACCATATATAACGTCGTAGATTTGCCGCTTCCGGTCGGTCCAGTGATGTATATGATCCCGTTCGGGCAGTTCAGAAGTGGTGCAAACTGCGCATAGCTGTAATCATCCATTCCGAAATGATCCGCATGATCCATATGTGCCGTGCCTGCCATGATACGCAGCACTGCCTTCTCTCCGAATACGGTCGGCAGAACGGATACACGGATATTGACCTGTCCGTCGTCCAGTGCCACACGGAAATGTCCGTCCTGCGGGATACGCTTCTCTGCGATATCCAGATTGGCCAGAATCTTGATACGTGCGATCAGTGGTCCGTGGATATTCTTCTGGATCTTCACATATTCCGTCACCACGCCGTCGATACGCATGCGTACGGTAGTCTCTTTTTCAAATGGTTCGATATGGATATCGCTGGCTTCTGTCTTGATCGCACGCTCGATCAGACTGTTCAGGAGTCTGACGATCGGTGCTTCATCATCTGCATTTTCCAGATTCTCGATCTCAAGTTCATCAACCGCACCCACTGTGTCAAATCCTACATTTGCCTGCTTTGCGGCTTTTCTTGCATTGACCTCTGCATAGTAATAAGACACGGCCTTCTTAAGCGGTGCTTCCTCACTTAAGCAGATCTTAAGCTGACATCCGGTCTGCTGCCTTACTTCTTCCAGCGCAAAATAATTGAGCGGGTCATTCGTGACCAGAATAATGTTGTGGTCTTTTACACTGACCGGAAGTAACAGATTCTTCTCTGCAAGTTCACGGTTGATCATTCCGACTGCTTTTAAGTCCACCGGAATCTGTGCCACATCCACGATATCCAGATGCAGTCTGCTGGCAAGTGCCTCCAGCACCTGTTCTTCCGTGACAAATCCCAGTTCCATCAGTATCTGTCCTACTCGTTTGTCTCTATGTTCTTTCTGGTATGCCAGGGCCTGTCTGATCTGTTCTGCGGTTACATAACCTTTCTCTTCCAGGACCTCTCCGATTCTAAGATTTGTTTTCAATTTCTCATTTCCTCCCTGGGATTCTTACTTTCAGGCATTGCTTTCTTTAGCTGTTCTCTGGGTTTATTTTCCAAGCTGTCCGCATGTATAGACTGCCATCGTGCATTCACAGTTATTCTGTGACACCTGCTGTAAGCTGTCATCTACATATGTGCTCTCTTCCATGTGAAAGCTTCGCACCTGTACCCCCGGATAATTCCTTGCAATGTCATCTAACATGGCACGGATCTGCTGCTCCGAGCCCTGAAGTGTGATGGATACAGTCGTTGTATTCACATATTTTAATACGGAAGAGTCGGAATGACTGCCTGATCCGGTTGTGTCATCGCTGTCCTTGCTTTTTACAACCGTCTGATATGCCGCCGGAATGCCGGGCGTTGTATTTTCAATCTTCAGATACACGGGTTTTAATCCCTGCTTCAATGCCAGGCCGGTGACCAGTTCATCCACTTCCTGATTCTCAAGAAGTTCATAGAAGCCTTTGCCGGATTCTGCCAGTTTCTGATTCAGCTTTACAATCTTTTCTTCATTAACCGGTCTGTCTTCGATGGTCTGTACCATCTCGTCTTTTTTGATCTGCTTTTCTTCCTTCACCTGTACCAGATCCTGATGTTTCTCGATTCCTGGGAACACAAAGAAACGGAAAGAGAAGAATATGATCAGCAGGCATGCCAGGAATTTTAAGAGTACGACATCCCCCGGTTTTAATTCCATCTCCAGCTTCATTACTTATCACCCCCGTCTTCTTGTGCTTTTAATATGCAGGAGAGATCCAGTGAATACTCACCGTCCCCGAACTGATATCCGCTGTAATCTACAGATGAAAATAATCCGGTGTCCGTAAGTCTGCTGACATACCCCGGAATGTCAATCACGGTCGAGCTGACCGCGTGGAATGTAAGCAGTCCCGTCTCCGCATCCATGGACTCGATCTCTACCTGGATCTGGCTGCCGCCGCTGTTCACGATCGTTGCAGTCATCTCTTCGGTCAGAACCGGATAGGTCGCAAGATTACTCTTCATCCGGTTCACCTGGGACTGTGCTTCTATCAGCTGCTCGCCTTTTTTTCTGACTTTCTCTGCTGCTTTGTATGCCTTCTTATTGCTGCTGTCATTGATCCAGCTATCTATTTCTTTAATCTGTCTCTTTGTTGACATATTCCAGACGTTTACACCTGCGATCAGTGCCAGACAGATCAGAAATGTCACGCCCGGGATCACAAGATGCCTTCCGATGCTTCCTTTTTCTGTCTTTTGTCCATTCTGCGACTGTCTCAGGGCCTGACAGAGATTGATCTGTTTCTTCTTATCTGCGATCATTGCTCCCAGACATACCAGCCAGTCTTCCGCTGCCCCGTCTGTCTCGAACTGGAACCCTGTCTTCATCGGATGCACTTCCAGATTCATATTCCGGATCCCCGGAACGCACACCTCAAAATCATCCTGCGCGCATCCGGCATAATATACCCCTGTGATCGGTGTATCTGCTTTTCTCGTCGAATAGAACTGTAAGATTCCGGAAATATTTCTTGCGATCTCTGTTCCAAAATCCAGTGTGCCGCGCTCACTGAAAATCCGGCTTCTGGTGGAGTACATGTATACACCGTTCTGATACAGCACGCTTGTCACACTGGAATCCTCGAACAGAAGGAAGACTGCCGTCGCCTTCTCATACGCTTTGATCGCAGACAGTCCTTTCAGATAACCTTCCATCGGGACTGTGATCTCTTCCACGTTCAGCCCGATTCCTTTGCAGATTCCCAATATCTCTTCCAACGTGCCTGCTTCTGCCGCAGCTGTACATACGCTGATCCCTTTTTTCTTATCCGACTGGACGATCCCGTAATCGGCTATGCCGTCCCCGGCTGCCTCCTGCATGACGTTGACCGCCATCTTCGCAAGTTCTCTTCCTCCTGCATATGGAAGCTGTGTGATCCTGGCTGATGAATACGTGGTTGGAAGGATCAGCTTCACCTTATCCGGCCGGCATTCCTGTTTGTATTTTATCAGCGCCTGTTTCCACTGTTCCAGCGGATCTCCATATCCTTCTACATCGATACGGCGCGCATCTGTAATCTTTGGCCTCGCACCCGGCTTTCCTTCTGCCGCCAGAATGCAGTCCTCACGCAAAGCTATGACTGTATCGCTCATTGATTTCCTCCTGTGTATCTGTTTCTTTTATGAATTTTCTATTGCTGAATATGACTGGTAGATCGGCAGCATAACCGCGATCATGATGAATCCGACGATCAATGCCATCAGGATGATCAGCACCGGCTCTAACAACGTTACCATTCTCTTGGTTGCCTGTTCTGCTTCGTCTTCCAGTGTCACTGCGATCGAATCCAGCATCACATCCAGACGTCCGCTCTCTTCGCCGATCTGGATCGTACTGGAGAGCTTCTTCAGCAGTCCGTCGACCTCTCTCATGCCCTGTGAAAGCGGTACACCGCTGCGCACCTTGAGTATCACCTGGTCAAACTGTTCTTCTACATAGCCGTTTCCGATGGTCTTCGCCGCGATACCGATTGACGTTGCAAGCGGCATACCACTAGAATACAGACTGCTGAGGGTTCTTGCAAATCTTGCAGTATAGATAATCTTAAATAACTTCCCGAATGCCGGAAGATGTACTTTCCGGTAATCCAGCTGTCTTCTGACCGCCGGAATTGCTGCGATGATGCGCAGAAGCCCTGCTGCCACGATTACGATCAGCAGAGCAATGTACCATTTCTTCGTCAGGAAATGAGACGCTGCGATCAGGATCGTCGTTGCAAGCGGCAGTGTCTCCATCTGGTCAAATAAGCTCTGGAACTGTGGCAGGATGAATGTCACGATCAGGATTGCGATCGCCACACACAATACCAGCAAGATGCAAGGATACGTCATTGCCGAGCGCATCTGCTGGGTCAGCTTATAATCCTTTTCATACTGGATTGCAAGCCTCTGCGTCACAAGGTCCAGGTTACCGCTTCCTTCACCGGAACGGATCATACCGATCATGAGTTCCGGGAAACATTCCTTCGTCTCCATCGCTTCCGACAGGCTGATTCCTTTCTTCATATCGGCCAGGACCGCCTGGTACACCTCGCGTTCTTTCTGGTCGATTCCCTCCTGTTCGGAAATGATGTCCAGCGCCCTTACCAGACTGACTCCGGATGCAAGCAGGGTCGATAATTCCCGGCAGAAGCCTGCCAGCTGCTTTGACTTTAATTTTTTGTATTTCTTTTCATCCGACAGATTCTTCGCTTCGATCAGATACAGATCCTGTTCCTGCAGTTTCTGGATCAATGCATTCTCCGTCGCTGCTTCCAGTGTGCCTTTTCTGACTTTTCCACTCATCTCTTTCGCTGTATATCGAAAATTCGCCATGTCAGAACTTCCTTCCTTATTTTTATTTTCATTTGTATTTATATGCCTGTAAAATTATATGCCTGTGAAAACTCTGTCAGAAAAATCTCAGATACCAGCTTACGATCTGATCACCGTAGAATGCGGCGACCGCAAGTCCCACTGCAAGAAATGGTCCAAATGCAAACTGATCTTTTCTTCCGAGTTTTCCGCTCTTTAACATGATGCTTCCATAGGCACCGCCTGTCAAAAGGCCAAAAAACATGGCACATACGATGGATGCCGTCCCAAGGAACAGTCCGGATGCTGCCATTAATTTGATGTCACCGCCGCCGAATGCCCCCGGTATGAGAAGTGCCAGGATGAGCATCGGTCCTGCTATGATCACTGCTCCAAGCAGGCAGTCTTTCAAACTATGTGCCTGAAATAACCACATATTTATCATTGCCAATATCAGAATCATGATATGAAATCTATCGTAAATGATCTGGGTATCCCAGTCTATCAGGGCTACCACCATTAATATTCCAAGGTAGATCAGGATCACTGTGCCTTTCAGAGATAAGATTCCAAAAGTTCCACAGCCGTAACGTACTGCGCATGCGGTAAATGCTGCGCCTCCGATTATTTCTGTTATAAAATCTCTTGCCGGGATGTGTGTCTTACATCTTGCACATTTTCCACGTAATGCAAGATAACTGATGCACGGGATCAGCTCCCATGGCTTTAATATTCTTCCGCAGACGGTGCAGTGGCTGCGTCCACTCACTACGCTCTCTCCCTTCGGCAGTCTGCATACTGCCACATTCAGGAAGCTTGCAATACAGGCTCCGAAGAAGAACCTGAGCACCCATATGATACTTTCTAAAAAAATTAACATTCTGTGATTCCTGCTATTTCTGCTATTCTTTCATTTCCTGCTCCTGTATTTCAGAGCCGGTCATCTGTTCCCTGCGGTATACGGTGTACGATTCCGGGCTTCTCGTATACCAGACGGTGTATTCTCCTTCACAGTAGAGGAACTTGTCTACCGTGTAACCGTCGTCTGACATCTGCAGTACCCAGAAATCTCCGGGTGCTTTACTGAGCATCAGAACTTCTTTTCTGACACTTTCCGTGACGCCTCCCTCCTGGGAAGCGTCCGTAAAAGTATCGTTCCTGCCATAGCTTTCTTTTCCAGTTACCTGGAGCGCCAGTCGCACCGATTTTGCATGACCCAGAGCCACTTGAGCGTCTGCCCGATACATGAGTCGGAGCGCTCCGGGTATTACTGTCACTGTTACAAGCAGGATGATGATAAGGATCTGCAATCCAGCTTTTATCCAACGGTATTTAGTTGTATCTTTTTCCAAATTGTTGTTTTTTTTCACTGGATATTATCCTTTCATTTATCAACACTATTGTTTAATTACCTGACCCTGAATTTACTTTGCTTACAGTATATTTTTTTGTTGCAGTTGGATTATATACACACTGCTTTCCTGCATGCTGATACGTTAAAGAAGTAATTTTTCCATCTACCACCGTTACTGTTCCTGTAATTGTTCCCTCTTTAATCTCAGCAAGATCCATAACATCAGAAAATTTAACATTACCATTTTCAGCAACTGTAACTTCAGATGTCTGATCGTCTGACCACTTTTCATCAACTAATGTCTGTGCTGCCATTACAATCTGACGCGTCTCCGCAATAATAGATTTTTCTTTAGCCTTGTCAATATATTTAGTCAAAGCCGGAATCAACAATGCAGCAAGAATTGCCAGGATTACCAATACAACGATCAGTTCTACCAGAGTAAAACCTTTTTTCTTATTCTTTTTCAGTTTCTTTAACATCTTTTTTCTCTCCTCTTTTCTTTATTCTCTTTGAGTAAATTTATATACAAACGTCTCGGTGCAAACGTTTATATCCCTATATTTCTATCTCTATATTTCTATAAATGTCTGACGGTCCCTATCATCCGCTACGATGCAGTGACCGCAGTTGTATAAATCAGTGGATTCCGGAATTCCAGAAGTTCGGTGTCGGATGCCACTACGTGTTTTCTGTCTTTATCGCTGTATAGCGTGACTTTTGCCACGATACTGCTTACTTTTGTCCCGTCCGTTGTTCTGGATGGAACGGAATATTCTATTTCTAAATAATTGCCCATGTAAAAGCCTTTGCCAAATGCTGTGGCGACTGCCCTTGCAATGGGTGTTCCGTTTTTCCGGCAGAAGTATCTCCCTGTGGTACTGTTACGGGTATAATAGCGAGTCAGAAGCTGACCTTTTTCCACTGCATCTGCGGAGCCGTTATTGTTATCTCCGATATAGATCTGCGTCTTCCCGCAGCCGTCTGTGGATACCAGCTCCACATATCCGTCAGGATTCAGGAATTCCAGACAGGTTCCGGTCGTTGATCCCGCGGCTGCCGGCTGGAATCCGCTCTCTCCCGGATAAATCTTCACATATCCGGATGCATCTTTGGTGATCGTCCGAAGTTCTGTCATTACAGTATCTGCTATTGACTGTGCATACTGGGTCTTCTGCACCCGCACGAATATCTTTGCCGCCGAACTTAAGGATGCGGCAGCCATCGTCATCATGATACTGATAAGCAGCAGTGTCACGATCATCTCTACCAGTGTGGTACCTTTTTTTCTGTTCTCTTTTTTTCTCATTTTGTGCTGCCATACAGATAAAATGTGATCTGCTTTTCCTTCCCGTCGCTCCCCTGATAATCCACTACTTTTTTCATCAGGTCCGTACTGGTTGAAAATACCTGTGATCCTAATACCGTCATATTGGTATTCGCTGCCACGAATGTGATGTTTTCTCCATCTTTCACAGGGACAGTTTCCGCACTTTGCAGTGCTTCTATGACATTTGCATTGTCCTTACGGATCTTTTTGTTCTCCTTAAGTGCATTGCTGCTATAGCTGATCGCCCCCTGGAGGATTCCCATCAGGATCAGGAATATAAAGATACTTGCCACAACTTCTACCAGTGTCTCGCCTGCATTGGCTCTGGTCTTTTTAATCTGCTGCACCGCTGTCATCTCCTTCCTGATAAAGATTATTTTCTTCAAACTTACAGAGTGTCGGCGATGATTTCATATATTTATACACAATATCTGTGCCTTCCGGAACGGTAAATACACTTCCTCCGCTGTTTCCTTCTCTCCAGTTTCCTGACGTGCTGTCCCAGACGATGGTCTGACCGGCACATGTGAAGCTGACCGGATATCTTTCTGCCCTTGTATATTCTGTCGTATAGGTATAAGATTCATCCTTATAATAAGCTGTCACTTCTACCGTCAGGATGTATTGTCTGACGGTCGTATTTTCAAGCATCCGGATGGCACTTGTATAATCCCCGCCGGATTCGTCTGCTTTTAAAGTACCGCCAT
The DNA here is from genome assembly GCA_934309195.1 of uncultured Dorea sp. Lineage (GTDB taxonomy): Bacteria > Bacillota > Clostridia > Lachnospirales > Lachnospiraceae > Dorea_A. The sequence continues at coordinate 45,500 of CAKRCY010000006.1, read as the reverse complement.
TTGTGATCGCATCCAGATTCTCCTGCGTCTCTTCTGTATTCTGCTCTTTTTTTAATGTCACGGAGAGGTTCCCGTAATTCTGATCGGACAGCGTTCCCTTTGATAATTCCGACGTATCTGTACCATTTACGACAAAATGATACTGTGTACTGTCTTTATAGTCCGAATTATACTCCAGATATTTTTCGTCATCAAGAAATTTGTTGGCAAACGCATAGAACGTGCCGCTTCCTGTCACATTTCCGTTGGTATCGTATCTGGTATCGTATTTTTCCAGTTCCTCTGTCAGTACTTCCGCATAGCTTTTTGCCAGCCGGAAGCAGCGTTCTTCTTTTAATCTCTGGTTCGACTGTGCTGTCACCAGACCTGCGGTATACAGGATGGCAGCGGCAAATGCAATGAAAAACGCTGATACACACAGCACAACCGCCATCGATATTCCGTTTTTTGCATTTGCCTTCAACTGCTGCCAGCCTCTACACTTCATAAGGTCCTGTCTCCTTTGTCTGTTGTTTCATTATTGTTGCATTATTTTTTCCATTCGATCTTGGTCTCGTCTGACTTGATATAAGCTGTGCTCTTCTGAGCTTCTTTATCATCTACGATATTCTCCGTCACATTTGCGGTAAATACGGCATTCCGTGAGATATTGAAGTTGTCATGCGTAACGCTGCATCCGTCATGTGCCGTGACATTTGAGATATCCGGAAGTCTCAGTGTATAACTATAGGCTCCGTCTTCGTTCTTCACTACGTCAAGTTCTGTGCCGAGTTCTATGCTATACAGAGGTGTGCCTCCATTTTCTGCCTTATAGGTCGACTCGATCGCCACGCTGTAATCGCTAAGATTAAATACATGATGGATCTCTGTTTCCGGAGTTCCTTCCGGATAATCCAGAGCATTTTCTTCTATCTTCTGCCACTGCCATTCTTTGCTTGTCACTTTCTTGCCATTCACAAGTTTCTCAACATCAACAAGCCTGTAGGCCTCTACCGTGATTCCGTCTTTCGTCTGTCTGATCCTGAAATTCTTACTAAGTTCATTCTTATCGGTTCCATCCATGATCATTCCATTCAGATCCAGTGTAAATATGTCTGCACATTTGATACTGCTCCAGGTGAGTGCCGTGCGTCTGGCTGTCCAGGTCTTTTCTTCTCCCGGTACATCCGGTGTCTCTGTTACTTTTGCCTTAAATTCATAATCTTCCTGATCTGATGTTACCTGTGGTGACTCTAACTTCACGTATGGCAGGCGGTAGGCATCTGATTTCGCCCATTCGGAACTGATATTGCCGCCGCCGGATGAGATTCTTGTATAGAATACGATCCATTTTCCGGCATATTCAATGGACAGATTCTTTAACTCGTGCGAATACTTATGTGCATTTTCAGCATCCATCTGTACAACAGATGCGTCTGCCGGATAGTTCCTGATATAGGTACCCGGATCTGTCTCTGTTGCTGCATCGGCCGCCTTTTCGCTGTCATATACATATGCTCTCAGAAGATATGCACTTCCTCCCGGCGGGATGCTGCCGTCATCTGCTGTCAGACTTATTTTCATGGCTCCGTCTTCGAATTTCTTGGCTTCTATATTATCTTTCAGATCATATTTCCAGTTATTGGACCATGTTACATTCGGTTTTGCCAGTCGCTTTGGAATATCAAGTTCATAGGAGATTCCGGCTACGCTGTCCAGATATTCACTGTCCGTATCTGCGATCGCTTTCAGATAAATGACCACTCGTTTTCCGGCATATTTTTCCAGATCGATCTGTTCTGTATAAGAACCATCTTTCTCTTGCTCCGGTGTGATCAGCTCGCCGATTGCTTTTTCTTTGCCAAGTTCACTGTTGTCATCATATACACGGATGTATGCCTGATAACCCCTGCATCCTTCTTCTGATGTAATCGGTGTCCATGAAAGGTTATATAACAATTCATTTTCACTGTCAATCTCAACTGCCGGCTGCGATGGGCGTTCCAGACGGTTGGCTATATGATAGGTCGCTTCTGTCGATACGCCGACTTTCTTGCCTTCACCGATTCTGGTCACTTTCAGTTTTACCTGTTTGTAATTCCAGTCATCGGCATCTGCTGTGTAAACGTTGCTTCCATCGTAAGTGTCTGTAGGAATGATGACTTCTTTGCCGTCCGCATCGATACCGGTCAGCGTGATCTTGTATCCTCCGCCTTTTACTTTTTTATCCCATGAGAACTTGTACTGTAATTTTCCGGTTTCTTTATCAATGACCGGTTCCAGTGTGGAGCCGTCTTCCAGGTCCATGACCGGTTCCAGGAATTCGTCGAGTAAGACGTCTGACACATATGTATATGGATCATAGTTGTTCCATGGATTGCTCAGCGGCAGACTGTATTCATAAGCCCATTCTTCCTGACCGTTTTCTATATTGGTCAGTTCGCGGACTACTCCGTCCTGAAGCTTCATTGTCAGGTCTGGTTTCCCGTCTTCCGGCGACTGGATCTCATGATACAGATATACCGGTCCGAGACCTGTCTGTGCATACCAGAGCCGTACTTTCAGATTAGTGGCATCTTTTAGATAAGCCGGCAGGTTGTGGAAGCTTGCCGTTGCCACACCTTTTGATACCGTCATAATATCTGTCTTTGCAAATACTACTGTCTTTTTGCCGCCTTTCCAGTTGCCGGTCAGTTCTGCACGGTAGACCGGTGTTACCTCCAGAAGCTCATTGGAACTGCTGTTGTCAAGCTTGATATTGACGGTCAGCTCATCCAGTGTATTGCCTGTCAGCTCTACAGTTGGTGACGCTATATTCGTCAGACTGTCATTCTTTCCGGCCTGCGGCATCTTCAATCCGATAAATGCCTGGTAATATGGCAGATATGCTGATATAGATACAAGCGGTGAATCTTCATACTGCTTCTTTGTATCTTTTTCCGTTGCTTTTGCATTGATCTGATATGTATTGTCTTTCTTATTACGCTTGCCTGACAGATCCAGTTTCATATAATCTGTCTTATTTTCTTCATTTAATACAACTTTCTGGTCATATCCTTTCAGGCTGATCTCTACCTGCCATCCCGGATACTCCTTGTAGTCGTCAATATTGTTCAGTGAGAACCGGTATCGGTAATCCGCATTGCCGCTTGAAGAAGTCTTGTCTACAAGAATCAGTTCTGCACGGACATCCGGTTCCGGTAATACTTTTGCAACCTGTTTTACTTCTGCCTTACACGCATCGGAATCCGCAACATTGGAATACATACTGGATGCATAGACATTAACTGACAGGTCTCCCGATAATCCCGAAGGAATGTCGAAGCTTTCCTTCTCACAGTACATGATCCGTTCTGCGGTATTCCCGGTGGAATCCGTTATCTGTACCCTGTATTTGAACGGATCGCATGTCTCATTTTTCTCCGAACCCGGAAGTGCCTCTGGCGTGATATCCAGATGGATCTTACCATCTTCAACAGTTGCGGTTGCTGCTTTTGGTGCGATCAGTTTCTGATCTTCGATTCCTTCTATCCTGCGGTAGCTTTCGCGGGCACATTTATAGAATCTGCTTTCTTTTTCGACAATGTCATTGATGTTCTTATATTCTTTATCCAGATAGAATAATACCTGTCCGACTCTTACATCTTTGTCTTTTGACCGGATGTATTTTTGACCGTTGGATTCATTGATATAAGCCCACTGCCCGTCAACTATTTCCTTTGGATCAACTGCCGCAACGAACCATTTCACATTTTGAGGATCTGAATAATCCTGCATGATGTACTCGTATTGTGCATACTGTGCCTTTTTCGATCCCTGCAATCCGGTATCACTTAATTTATTTTCTGCTCTTCCGCTTCCTGTTGTGTCCTGTCCACCGGTTTTTACATTATTGATTCTCATAGGATCCGGGAAGCTTCCGGTATTTCCGTTCTGTATGAAATAGTTATTTATCCGGTTTGCCTCTTTCATATAAGTCGTATTGGAATCTCCAAGGTTGCCTTCAAACGAGTAGACTGGATTATTGTGACCGTTATTCACAGAATAACAATTGGTCACCGTCAGGTTCCCGCATCCGGTCTGCCCATACCGGTCTCCGAATATTCCGGAGACAAATGCTGCGCCAGATAAATTCCCGGCATAATTCTGACATCTTTCAATCTGCACTTTCACATTTGCCGTACATCTTGCAACGGTATTGGCTGCGGTCGGTTGATACGATATCTTCTCTACATTATCTGTCGATAAGAAGCCGACAATTCCCGATGCCATGGATGCGGAATATATCTTTACCCCCGGTCCGTTCACACAGTCCAGCACCCGGATCGTAAATCGTTGTGCTTTGTCTGCATCATTTACTTCATAAGTTGTTACATTTCCAAGAATTCCCGCACTGTCATTCGCACAGTTTTGCGCATTGTTTCCTGTCTGTCCATAGATATTTCCAAAGTTTCCACATCCGGTAATATTGTATTCGTTGTTCTCATATGCATGATATAGCTGTGCCACAATGCCGCCGGATGCTCCAACCCAATTTGCCTTAAATGTTGTCTGCAGATTTCCATAGTTCTGACAATTCTCGATATGACCGCCAGAACCGGTCCACTGTCCTATAATTCCACCGGAATAGTGTGAACGATAACAATATACTGTACCGAAATTAATACAGGTATCAATCGTCCAGTCTTTACTGGTTGAATTATTCTGGTTTCCGATGATTCCTCCGGCGAAACGGTTGGTTTTTGCTTCCGACAACTGGCGGCCTACAAATGCACCATTCACCAGCTTACTTAGATTCTTCTCGGATTCGTTCATACCGATGATTCCGCCGGTACCTACACCGATCGCATCGGATTTGTTTACCAGGAACCAGTTACCGGATACGCACTCTGCAAGTTCTCCGGTTGTTCCGTTATATGCTGTGATGCCTCCGATATTACCGTTTCTGGTCATCTGTATCTTCAGGCGGTCTGCTGATACTTTGGATCCGCCCTGATACTGCAGGTCTTCTACCTGTGCGGATGCATTCCATTCTACATACGTGGAATCTTCTTTCAATCCCTGTGTTCTTGCTTTTTCTGCCATCTGATCTGCTTCTGTATCGTACGGTTTCGCCGACACTTCCGCATTCATCACAGCTTTGGTGATACTGCTTCCGGACATCGTGACCGTTCCTTTATTGAAGCCGGTCACTCCGCCGAGCATACCATACTCAGCTGTAAGACTGCTGTCTTTATTATCTTCCAGACTGCAGCCTTCTATCGTTGCGTCTTTTTCGTTCTTGCCTGCAATTCCTCCGGCATGTGTTGCTGATTTTTCTTTCTCTTCTGCCGAACTTGTGCTGGCTGCCGAGTACACGCCCCGGATCTGCATGGTAAGTTTTTTAACCATACAATCCTTTAATGTTGCATTGGCTTCATTGATCCCGGCGATCGCACCGTAGCAGTTTCCGGCATTTCCAGTTGCTTCGATGATCGTTCCGGCGAATTCTGCTCCCGTTACAGTTCCGCTGTTTTCACCGGTGATTCCGCCAAGATAGTGATAACTGGTGAATCCCCGGAATGTACCTGCATGTTCTGCCGTTACTTTTACGTTATATATCTTTGCACCTGTATAGTTCTGTCCGGAAACCCCGCCGACGGTCAGATTGCCCTTTGTTGTGATGATTTTCGGAATTTCTGTCAGTTCATATTTGTCACTGTTTTCTGCTGTTCCGATGGTTCCACGGTTGCTTCCGGTTACCCCGCCGAATACCAGAGCCTCCCCTTTTAAGACAACATCCGCTTCCGGTCTGCTGCTTAGGATCGTTCCTGCATTCTCTGCGGTTATGGCTCCCATCTCGTTTACACCGATACTCTGGAGCTCTGCTCCTTTTACTACACAGTCCGTGATCGTACCGGCATTGTGTGCCGCAATGCCCGATGCATATCCTTTACTGCTGCTGACATTTCCGAAGTTCTTACAGTTCCGGATTGCTTGTCCTTCATTATTAACTGCTGTGATCCCTCCGGCATAGTCTTCGTCCGCAGTTACAGATACCGAGCGGTTCACTGCGCAGGTGATATCTCCATGCGTCTCTCCGACGATTCCTCCGGCATAGCCTCTTGATGCACGTACAAGCTTTGCTCTTGATGCCAGATATTTTTCAGACGTCTCAGATGTCGAAGCTCCGCTATGCCCGATCGTACCACGGTTCACTCCGACAATTCCGCCGACTCTTTGTAAACCGATGACGGATACTCCGCTTCCTACTGCATCAATCTCATTTGAAGTTCCGGTCACAGTAAGTGTTCCGCCTGCTTCATTGACTCCGACAATTCCTCCGACTCCACTCGCATTCGTGCCGGATACACTTCTTGAAACACCTGAATTGTCATTTGTCAGAATCAGATTGCCATTATTTCGTCCGGCAATTCCGCCGACTGCACAGTTTCCTGACGCTGATACATTTGCCAGGCTATGATTGTCCGTCAGTGTACCGCCATTCAAATTCCATCCGACAATTCCTCCAATGTTGGCTTTTCCGGATATCGTCTTATTCTGTTCTGTCGAACAGGACTCGATCGTTCCTGTGTTGATTCCGGCAATTCCGCCAATATAGTTGAGTGCCGCACTTCCGAAGTTCTGTCTGAGACTGCAGCGGGTTACCCTTCCTGCATTCAATCCTACTACGCCGCCGGTTCCGGTATAACCGGACATATTTCCGGTATTGGAACAGTTGTCGATCTCCTGGTTTTCAAGATTGACACTGATGATTCCCCCGGCGAAATGTATATTTACATCATCTGCACCGGAAGGAATTGTCATCCCTCCGATCTCGCTGCTTCTAAGATATGCCCCCAGAGATACTCCCTCAGACCAGTTCGTGTAAGCAAGTGCAATATCTCCTTTATTCGTACATCTTTCCATCCGAAGTCTGCTGTTCTTCTCGCAGTATCCTACGATGCCGCCGGTATATAATCCGGCACGCACCGGAATATTATTTGTTGTTGTTATCTGCATACAATAGCTGTTTTCCGATTCTGTGACTTTATCCGGAACGCCGCTTGTTTTATTTACTTGCGGAAGAAGTGACGCTGCCTGGTCTTTGATGCTTGCATCCGGAGTCAGGCCAAGCTGTGCATGTGTATAGGTTCTCTGATAACCGATGATACCACCGCAGAACGCCTGTCCCGTAATCCGTCCCAGAATATTATCCGTACGAATCTGCGTCATATGCACATCTTTATCCAGATCGACCACATTGGCTCCGATGCATCCGCCGACATAATACCTGCCCTGTATGCTCTGCGGCTTGATCGTAAGTTCACTTGTCAGCACTTTTTCCGATGTATTCAGTCCGAATGCTCCTCCGGTGCAGTCACCATATGCATAGATCCTTCCGCCGATCAATGTATAATGCACATCGATGGAGGCGTTCTGATCATTGAACCCGGCGATGCCGCCGACGTAATTCTTACCGACCACAATGCTGGAAACGGATTTTACGGTAACTGCTTCACTTGCATTCGTGAATTCGATTCGTCCGTCATTGTATCCGGCAATTCCGCCTGCATAGTCCGCAGTCGCCTGCCAGTCTTTCACGATCATGTTGTAGACCGAGCTGTCGTAATCTGAAAGATAACTTGCACAATCAAGGATCGTAGAACTTTTTTCATTATAGCCGACGATACCACCCACATAGGCTTCATATCCGGCAGTCACACCGTTGTTGACACAGTTCTTCAATGTTACATTTTTTCCGTTCATTCCGACGATACCGCCGACGTAATTCTTGCCGATCACGTAGCTTGCATTCGTCGTTACGCTGGCGCCTGCATCTGCGGATGACTGGACCGCTTCGGATACTCCTTCTCCGAATCCTCCGGCAATTCCACCGACATAATTTTCACCGAGAATGTAACCATTCTTTTCCGTAGAACAATTAGAAAGTAATGTGTAATTTCCATAACCGGTAATTCCGCCGACGTAAGTTCCAAGGAGGAGATTTTCTTTTTTCTTATTATAACTGAAGTTTCCTGCACGTCCGGATGCACTGGATGCCTTGTAGATAAGTGCATGATCACTGTAACCCGTGATACCTCCAAAGTAGTTGCCCTTTGTAGTACTACTATCATTTTCCTCTGTTGTACACAGGATCAGACCATCACTTGTACTGTTCAGAATGTTCGCTTCTGCCTTAAGACGTACTGCATTGTATACGGTTCCCGCCTCGTAATTTAACATTCCGTCTACTCTTCCTACAATTCCACCGGTACTCATATTACCGGAGATATCCGCATGATTCTTACAATCTTCTATCTTTACGGCACCGTCTTTATTCTCAAGTTTTGCATAACCGGCAATCCCACCGATTCCATATGCTTGATTTTCCTGTACAGTATCCGGAAGAGATGCTTCGATCTTTCCTTCTACCGAAAGTCCGGATATCTTTCCTGCCGATACTATCGTGAATTGTCCGTTCTCGTATCCTGCGATCACACCTGCAACCGCTCCGACTCCGAGAGACCCAGCTGTATTGTTATCCGCATTTACCTTCACGATCCGACTGTCATCCGCGCTTTTTCCGGATGATATGATTGCGACATTTTCCAGACTGCCTTCACTTCGTCCGGCGAGGATTCCGATTCCTTTCAGCGACCGGCATACTTCATTGTCCTGACCGGTCTCAAGTGACGGATCACGGAATGTCACATTTTTTATAGTTCCTTTTAATTCCCGGAACAGTCCTAAGAATTCTGTTTTGGAGATTTCAAGCTTGTCTGCCGTACCATCATCTGCCACCGATTCCTCATTCAGATACAGATTCGATACCAGTGTATTTCTGCCGTCCCCTTTTAATGTATAGGATGCCGGAAGTGTTCCAATCGACGGAAATCCTGTCGTCTGTGTCTTCGTGTTCTCTTTCCATGCAAGCTTCTCTACACCGTTTTCTTTTTCAAGATCATAGACACCTGTACCGACGGAAGCCCAGTCCATATTCTTATTCGTAAGGATAAATGTTGCTTTCGTATCTTTGTGATTCTTCTCATAATACCGCATGTTGGAAAGATGTCGGAATGCCGACACTTGAATATCTGTGCCTTCCGAATCATCTCCGAACATGGTATTTGCTGCATTTGATGCAACAGCTTCACTGTTCCGGTACTCCTGGTTCGTATTCCTGTCTGCTTTTCCGGAATATGCCGCTGCGGTTACGGTTGCATAGATGTTCTGCGGCTCGGCCAGTGCATCTGAGACCGATGCAAGGCGGGTAATACTTGTGCTGGAACTCTTCTCAAGATCACTCTTAATCCCTTCGTCTTTCTGACTGTCCAGTACCGCCTGCGTCTTTGCAGACGTCATCGCATCCAGGACCAGGGAATATTTGTTGTCGCTGTATGTCACCGGGAAATTCCACAGTGTCTCCTGTGTTCCATCTTTCTTCGTCACTTCCAGGAATGCCATTCCTGTCTTTGCATCACTGCTTCCGTCCCATCCCTTTGTACGCATATCAAATGGCGATACTCTGAGTTCGAACAGTTTCTCTTTGTCATTCTTTTTATAAAATGCAATCTTGTATTCTACTCCGAGATCTGTTCCTGCGTTGCTTGACCAGTCAAGGGAAAGTTTCTCGCTGTTGGCCAGATTGATGGTTGTGATACGGAGACGTTTCGTCTTCAGATCTACCGTATTCACTGCATCTTCTGCCGAATAATATCCAAGCAGCCGTCCGCTTCTGCTGTCATAGCTGCGCTTCTGCATGGTCAGATATCCGTCCTCATCCCCGGACTTATAATTCAACCCTTTACATCTCGAACCATAGAATGCCGAATAGACTTCTCCCGATTCTATATCGATCTCGATCGCTATGGAGGCATCAAAGAATCCTTTGTCATATGTATAATCATCCAGAAGCTCCAGAACCAGATTGTTCTTTTTCGTCTGGTTCTCTGCCTCTTTGTTCAGCTTGATCGTATAGATGCGGTCATTCAGTCCGCTGTCCTTTTCGTCTTTGAATACCGCTTTTTCTGCTTTTTCACTGTTGCCGTCTCTGACCGCCTGTTTTATTTCTTTTTGAAATGCTTCCCATCGCCCCGAGGATCTGTAATAGGTAAGCCTGGATTCTGCCGCCAGATATACAGTCTTCGCATTCTCCTCGTTCTTCCTGAACTCCGCTTTCTTCCAGTAATTAATAAAAAACGGAACTGCTACCGCTGCTATAATCGCAATGATTACAAGAACAACGATCAGTTCCGTTAAAGTAAACCCTTTTTTACGTTTCTTATCCATGTATCTCACCCGAAATGTATTCTTTGCAATATCAATTATCTGTCTGTATTTATACATAATCAATTGTAACATTTCTTCATGGAAAAATATATAGTTTTAATAACATTTTTTACACGGTTCCAGTCCCTGGGCTTTAGCTTCTGCTTCCGTCTCCTGCTTCGCCGTGTCCGGATTCATGCTGCCGCAATGGTTCGTCTTATGATATTTGGAACCGGTTGCCGAAACCCATACTTTTTCTCCTTCCGCCGTCTGTGATACAGCCGGTTGTCCAGCCTGCCCCTGCACGCTCTGTGCTTCTGTCTGCTGTACCTGTGTCCCCTGATCCGATGCGTCTCCCGGTGTATAATCATTGCACGGCGATGCGCTCCAGCTCAGATTCGTCCCGTCACTGGTCACGGTAATGGTTCCCTGCTTATCCGTTCTGTATACCTGGATCTCCATACTCTTTAATTTATCCATGGTATCTTTATCCGGGTGGCCGTATTTATTATCTGCCCCGCAGCTTATCACCGCATACTCCGGAACAATCTTCTGAAGAAAATTCCAGGACGTTGCTGTTGCCGATCCGTGATGTCCGGGAACCAGCACGTCACAGCTTAAGTCTATCCCGGAACTGCACATCCTTTCTTCACTTTCATGCTCGGCATCCCCGGTAAATACAAAGCTGTTTCCGCCATTGGTAAGTTTGATCGCTACTGAGTTGTTATTACTTCCGTTTTTCTCGATAACCGACGGTGCAAGAATCTCAAATGATCCGCTTCCGAATTCATACGTCTTTCCGACCGCCGGATGCTTCATCTTCAGCCCGTCAGCCTTTACTGCCTTCACAAAAGATTTATATAATTTGCTTGTGTGGACATAGTTGCTGGATATGACGTTCTTCACGTCGAATACGTTCAGGCATCCGATCAGTCCCGCCATATGGTCTGCATCATAGTGGCTGCTGATCAGATAATCAATCTCTGTCACTCCCTGTTCTTTCAGATAGGCCACGACGAATCTCGATGTCTTTTTGTCACCGCCGTCATAGATCATCGTCTTTCCTTCCGACTGTACCAGAATGGACAGCCCCTGACCCACGTCCAGAAAATGCACCTTCATCTCTCCTGTCTGCGCTCCTGCCGCGTTCCCGGCAGCCTGTACCGGAACCTTCATTCCCACACCTGCCATTGCAAATACCAGGAGGACCGGAAGCAGCAGGGACATCAGTCTCTGTCTCCATGTTTTCTTTAATACTTGTATCATTTTATCTTTCCCCTTTCACACCCACATTGCTATTATACACAAAATCTCCTGCCATTTCATATCCCATTTAATATTTTAAAAAAACACTTGCAAATCTGGGAAAATGCAGTATAATTATATTCGTGGCTGTCACAGACACATGCTGGAATAGCTCAGTCGGTAGAGCACTTCACTCGTAATGAAGGGGTCGTCGGTTCAAATCCGATTTCCAGCTTAAAAAAAGGAATCCTTTGATCAGGATTCCTTTTTTGTTGTTATCCACAGCGTCTCTTCTATTTCTTATTCTTTTACACCGCCAAGCGTCACACCTGCAACAATATATTTGGAAAGCAGGATATATACGATAATGATCGGCACGATCGCAATCGCTACCAGCATATATACTTTACCCATATCGAACTTCAGGAAGTCTGCACTTCGAAGAGATGCGATCAGGATCGGAAGCGTCTTCTTCTCGTTGCTGCTTAAGATCAGTCCCGGCAGGAAGTAGTTGTTCCATGCCTGCACGAATGTGAAGATCGCCTGTACTGCCATCGCCGGTTTCATGATCGGAATTACAATCTTGTTAAATGTATGGAATTCTCCGCTTCCGTCAATCCTTGCTGCTTCGATCAGTTCCAGCGGAAGTGATGACTGCATGTAACTGTACATGAAGTAGAATACCGCCGGTGCCGCAATCGATGGGAGAAACAACGGAACCAGACTGTCCATTAAGTCCATCTTAGTGATCAGGTTAACAAAACCAAGTGCAGATACCTGTGTCGGCATTACCAGGATCAGCAGGATGAATAAAAATGCCGGTTTCCTTAATTTGAAATCATAAGCATATAACCCATAAGCGGTCATTGCAGAGAAGTATGTAGACAGTGCCGCCGTGCATACGGACACGATCAGACTGTTCTTAATTCCCGAAAGCACCGGGATGTTGGCATCATTCAGAACCGCTTTCAGATTCCGCATCAGATATTTTCCCGGAATGAATGAGAAGCCTTTCTGGATCTGGAAATGATTCCTTGTCGCATTGACCAGCAATACATAGAAGAAGAACAGGCACAGGAAGGAAAGTATGATCAGTACAACATAGGCAAGCGTCGTTCTTCCTTTATGAACTCTGTTAGTTCCGTTCGTTTTCTTTTCAGCCATGTTATTTTCCTCCCTTCTTGTGATGATGTTTCTTCTTCTCATCTTCCTGATTCAGTGTGAAGTAGACACCTACACACAGAATTGCACAGATGATGAACAATACTACAGATATTGCGCCCGCTGCCCCATAGTTCTTACTATATAAATGGTTATTCAGATACATGATAACGGTTGTTGCAGTACGGTTCGGACTTCCTTTTCCGTTTGTCAGGATCTGTGGAATATCGAACATCTGCAGACCTCCGATCATGGATGTGATCAGTACATATACCAGGATCGGCCGAATCAGCGGAAGTGTGATCTTAAAGAATGTCTGTCTGTGATCTGCGCCGTCAAGTTCTGCCGCTTCGAACATCGACGGGCTGATTCCCATGACTGCCGCCATCAGAAGAATCGTCGTATTACCGAACCACATCAGGAAGTTCATCAGTCCTACCAGACCTCTCGTTCCCGCAACCGATGACAGGAACCGGATCGGTGTATGTATCACACCTATAGATTTCAGCAGTCCATTTACCGGACCGTTCACAGAGAACAGGGCGAAGAACAGCATTGCGAATGCACTTGCCATGATCAGGTTCGGAAGATAGATCACAACCTTAAAAAATGTCTTTCCTTTGATCCGGAGTCTTACATCCGTGAACCATGCTGCCAGAACCAGTGATACAATAATCTGTGGAATGAATCCAATCAGCCACATGATGATCGTATTACCGATGTATTTCGGCAGATCCGCGGACAGAAGTTCCTGATAATTCTTAAGTCCTACAAAATTCGGTCCTACTACGGTAAGTCCGTCTCTGTAATATTCGAAAAAACTATAATAGAATGTAGATACCAGTGGTACCAGCTGGAACACAAGGAACACAAGGAAAAACGGCAAGATGAAGAGGTATCCCCATTTTGCGTAACTTACTTTCTTTTTCGTTGCTGTTGCCTTCATGTGCATCCTCCTTTCTTGCCGTATATAAAATATGAATATTCTTTGCATCTTTAAGCAAAACAGAGTGGGCGATGATGCCCACCCTGTCCGGTCTTACTGTTAGTTAGATGGCCACTCAACTTTTTCCAGATTTGGATAAAGCTCTGTGATTGCCTTCTCAAAGTTCTTCTTAGCAGTATCTTCATCTACTTTGCCGTCGAAGTAATCTTTGAATGCAGCCTGAATCTTTTCGTTACATCCCTGATCGTATTTGCCTGCATTGCTCATATCGATCTTTTCAGCCTGTTCTGCGAAAAGTTTGATGTGGTTCTGTCCACCGAGGAATGCTGAGCCATAATCCGGATCGTCAGCGATCTCTTTCATAGCTGATTTGTTATTTGTATAATCTTCTGTATCGAGTGTGATCTGTTTCATGATATCTTTGTCACATGTCAGTTTCTTCATGATATCAGCAACTTCGTCTTTGTTGTCTGTTCCTGTTGCTGCACAGATCCATGTTCCGCCCCAGTAATATGGTTCTGGTCCCTGGCATACTGCGTAATCACCATAGATACCATTTCCGACTTCTTTCTCTCCGTCAGGATCTGCGAGGGAGTTGCCAAGAAGCGTGAAGTTGATTCCCCATGTTGAATAGAAGAATCCGAATACCTTTCCTTCTGGTCCCTGATCTTTTGCCCATGCGTCATCCCACAGAGATGTCTTATTGTTGTAACCTTTATCTGTAAATGTCTTGGTCTGGTCTACCCATTTCATAATGTTCTCATCAACTTTTACTGTCTTGCCATCTACCCAAGGAGCAGCTACGTTGTTTGAGAATGTACGGTATGCATCGTCATATCCGGATAACATCTTGTATCCTTTTTCATTTGCCTTTTCAGCAACTGCGTTGAACTTATCCCAGTCAGCAACTGCTGCCTGTACCTGTTCCGGATCGTCTGTTCCGAGAACATCTTTGGCAATGGAACGGCGGTATGCGAACAGTCCAGGTGTTGCCTGCCATGTCGTACCTTTCTGTGTTCCGTCTACAGTTACGATATCTTTTGTATACTGATACTGTTCTGACAGATCATCGTCTGTAAGTCCGAGATCCTTAATATCCATTGTGTAATCAGAATCTACATACTTTAATGCGTAGTCTGCTTCGATCAGGAATATGTCAATCTTATCGTCTGCAGATGCTTTCTCCTGATTCAGGAGAGCTTCATCCAGTTTGTTCTGATAGTTGTTGTTCTCATTCGGATTGATCGTCCATTTTACAACGGTTCCGTCCTTTAATGTTGTTGTGGACTTATCCTTTGCAACTTTCTCTACTTCCGGATAGTAATCATTGAATCTGCTCTGGAATTCATCGTTCCAGCACCAGATGTTCAAGGTCTTGCCGGCATCGCCCGAATCGTCTTTTTTCGAACTGTCGCTTCCGCCGCTGCCTCCGCATCCTGCAAGAGAAAGTGCCATGATAGATGCCAATGACATACTAATGAGTTTTTTTGTTCTTTTTTTCATAAAGATGTACCTCCCTTTCAAATTTGTTTTACACTTTTTCCTTCTATCAGCCGTCCTGTTACCATTATCTTCTCCGGTATGCTGGTCTTTGGATTCTCAATTACATCCACCAGTCTTCTTGCCGATTCTCTTCCGATCGCTTCTGCATCCTGATAATAAGTTGTCAGCTTCGGCCGCAACACTTCAGATAATGTAATTCCGTCATATCCTGTCACACTTACATCATCCGGAATGGAAAGCCCCATTCTTTCTAACTGATTCATCCCTCCAATATAAGAAAAATCATCCGGATACATGATTGCCGTCGGCGGATCGTCAAGCTGCATCAGATATTCTGTTGCCCTTGCACTGGATTTCGGATCATGATACACCGCTTTTATAACATATTCTTCCGGAACCTCTATTCCGTTCTGTTCACATCCTCTGTAGAATCCGATCAGTCTCTTTTCTGTAACGGATGTATGCTCTCCATGGATGAATGCGATCTTGCGATGTCCCTTTCCTGCCAGATAATTCACCAGACTGTATGTGCCGTCAACATTATCCGACATGACACAGTTCAGATTATCCGCTGCGAAATCAATAGTAACAGTCGGGATGTCGCTCCTCATCAGTTCGACAACTCCCGGATTATAAAAATCTACGCTTGCTATTACCACTCCGTCACACTTACGGTACCGGCAATGTTCGGCAAATGATATCTTTTCACCTCCTATGTTCTGGCTGATAAATGTTATATCATACCCAAGCCGTTCTGCTTCTTCTTTCGTGCTGTTTAAGATTGCCGAGAAATATTCATGTGTCAGTCCACACATGGTATCATCTACGAACAGTACTCCGATATTATGTGAAATATTCGTCTTCAACTGTCTTGCTGCTGCATTCGGCATATAGTGCATCTCCTGTGCCGTCCGCTTTACCAGTTCTATTGTCTCTTTACTGATATCTTCATAACCATTCAGTGCTTTACTGACGGTAGCCGGTGACACGTTACAGCGCTTCGATATATCTTTGATCGTTACCATGCGTTTCCTCCTTTCCCGGTTTTTCGAACGTCCCGAATACGTTTTCGTAGTTTTATAATAAATCGTCTACGCAACTTCGTCAATACTTTTAAATTCACAATTTTTTCACATTTTTCTTGTATATTTTGCACAAAGGTTGCTTTCATACTATTATTTTTATTTACATTTTGACCATGACGCTCTTATAATAAAAATAGATTACGAAATCGTGTTCGGAATATTTTATCAGAAAGGGGCTATTATATGAAATTCGGTTACTTCGATGATGTCAACAAAGAATACGTCATCACCACACCTAAGACACCGCTGCCTTGGATTAATTATCTTGGTACTCAGGACTTTTTCAGCCTGATATCCAATACTGCCGGCGGCTATTCTTTCTATAAAGATGCCAAGCTTCTCCGGCTGACGCGCTACCGTTATAACAACAGTCCGATGGATCAGAACGGCCGCTATTACTATATCAAAGAAGGAGATACCATCTGGAATCCCGGATGGCAGCCGGTCCAGACACCGTTAGATTCTTACCAGTGCCGCCACGGACTCGGATATACTGTCTTTGAAAGTTCAAAGAACAGCCTGTATGCGAAGCTTCTTGCTTTCGTTCCCGTCCATGACAATTGTGAGATCAATCTTCTTACACTGACCAATTATACGGATGTGGAAAAGGAATTCGATCTTTTCAGCTACATTGAATTCTGTCTCTGGAATGCAGCGGACGATTCTTCGAACTTCCAGAGGAATTTTTCTACGGGTGAAGTAGAGGTTGCCGGAAGTACCATTTATCACAAGACGGAATACCGGGAACGCCGCAATCACTATGCGGTATATTCGGTCAATCATCCGGTCAACGGATTTGATACTTCCAGAGATGCCTTTATCGGACTGTATAACAGTCCTGCTGATCCGCAGGCAGTCAGAAACGGCTCCTGCTCCGACAGCATTGCACATGGATGGGCTCCTGTTGCGAGCCACCATATCCACCTGAAGCTAAGACCCGGCGATTCGGTATCCCTGGTCTTTGTCCTGGGATATTGTGAGAATCCAAAGGATAAAAAGTTCAGTGCACCTGGCGTCATCAATAAAGAACCTGCTGACAGACTGCTTGCCAGATACCAGACAACGGAACAGGTAATGAACGCATTTCAGGAATTGAAAGATTACTGGACAACGCTTCTGTCCGCTTATACGGTTCAGACCGAAGATGTCAGACTGAACCGTATGGTGAATATATGGAACCAGTATCAGTGCATGGTTACATTTAACATGAGCCGCAGTGCAAGCTACTACGAGAGCGGACTGGGACGCGGGATGGGATTCCGCGATTCCTGTCAGGATCTGCTCGGCTTTGTCCATCTGATCCCGGAACGCGCCCGCCAGCGTATCCTGGATATTGCAGCCACGCAATTTCCTGACGGAAGCGCTTACCACCAGTATCAGCCGCTCACCAAGAGAGGCAACATGGATGTCGGAAGCGGATTCAACGATGATCCTTTGTGGCTGATTGCTGGAACAGCTGCTTATCTGCGCGAGACAGGAGATTTTTCTATCCTTGAGGAACCTTGTACATTTGATAATGATGCAGATAACACAGCTCCTTTGATGGAACATCTAAGACGGAGTTTTCAGTATACCGCAACCCACAAAGGTCCTCACGGACTGCCGCTCATCGGACGGGCAGACTGGAACGACTGTCTGAATCTAAACTGTTTTTCCGAAGAGCCGGGTGAGAGTTTCCAGACGACCGGACCGAATGACGGACCGGTAGCCGAAAGTGTATTCATCGCCGGTATGTTCGTAAAATACGGACGGGAATATGCCCAGATCTGTGATGCCCTCCACCTGGACGATGAGCGGGATGCTGTATTAAAAGAAGTGGCCGCTATGGAAGAGACCGTTATGGATGCCGGCTGGGACGGGGACTGGTTCCTGCGTGCTTATGATGCCATGTCCAATCCTGTAGGAAGCAAGGTCTGCGAAGAAGGCCAGATCTTTATCGAGCCACAGGGAATGTGTGTGATGGCCGGAATCGGTACGGATGTTACGGAAGACGGAAGTCCGTCCGCTGCTGCCCGTGCGCTCAAAAGTGTGGAAGAACGCCTGGATACCAGATATGGCATTATCCTGCAGACTCCTGCTTATACAACCTATCATGTAGAACTCGGGGAGATCTCTTCTTACCCGCCGGGATATAAGGAAAATGCCGGAATCTTCTGCCATAATAATCCATGGATCAGCTGTGCCGAGACAGTTCTCGGTCATGGCAACCGGGCTTTCGAGGTCTTCAAAAAGACATGTCCTGCTTATCTGGAAGATCAAAGTGAGATCCGCAGGACCGAGCCGTATGTCTACTGTCAGATGATGGCCGGCCGGGATGCTCCGACTCACGGAGAAGGCAAGAACAGCTGGCTTACCGGAACAGCCGCCTGGACATTTACCTGTATCAGCCAGTACATTCTCGGTATCCAGCCGACTTTGCAGGGACTGCGTATCAATCCATGTATTCCGTCTGACTGGAACGGCTATACCTGCCATCGTACTTACCGTGGTGTCTCTTACGATATTACGATTGATAACAGTGCACATGTAGAGTCCGGAGTCGCATCTGTCACGGTTGACGGGCAGCCGGTAACAGGAACCGTCATTCCGTTCGATGCCGGTAAGAAGACCTGTAAGGTAGAGGTTGTCTTAGGATAATTACAAAATGCGCCATACAATATAGAATCCTGCCACAGGCATAATGCCTGCTGATCTGCTTCCTGTATTGTATGGCGCATTTTTTATGCGTTTCTATATGTTTCTATGCATTTTTCTGCATGTGTACCGTCATCTGCGGATACGGGATTTCGATACCATTCTCATCCAGTGAAAGCTTGATCTCTTCCAGAAGCCTCCATCTCGTCGTCCAGTATTCCTCATTCTTCACCCATGCGCGGATTCCAAGCATTACCGCACTCTCTGCCAGTTCATGAACGAACACATTGATCTGCTCATTCTTGATAATGCATTCATCTTTTTCCAGCAGTTCCTCAATCACATTTTTCGCCTGCCGGATGTCTGCGTCATAAGAGATGCCTACCCGCAGATCCAGCTGCCTTTCATCTTTTGCCGTTGCATTGGTAATACTGTTATTGGTCAGCATTCCATTCGGGATTACGATCGTCTTGTTATCGATCGTACTGAGTTTGGTATAGAAGATCTGGATCTCTTTTACGGTTCCTTCTTTTCCGTTGGTATCTTCGATAATATAATCTCCGACTACAAACGGTTTTAACAAAAGGATCAGGACTCCGCCTGCAAAGTTCGAAAGGCTTCCCTGTAATGCAAGACCGATTGCCACACCACCGGATGCCAGTACTGCCGCTACGGATGTTGTATCGAATCCAAGACTGGAGATCAGACTGAAGACCAGCAGGGCATACAGACCGTATTTTAACAGGGAATCTACGAACTGCTCCACTCCTTTATCCGCACCGGAGCGCTCAAAGGAGCGTCTGACGATCTTCCGGATCCACCGGATCACCAGCCGGCCGACAAAGAATGCCACCAGTGCCGCCAGCACTTTCAATCCGAACGTGATCAGTCCCGGTATGCTGTCCTGTACATATTGTGTCAGCTGATTTACCTGTTTGACCGCTTCCTGGGTCGCATCGGTTACTTCCTGCGTCGTATCTGCAATTGTTGTATCTGTCATATGTTATACTCCTCTTGTTGTCGTCTGTTTCAGCGCAAGAAATGCGCTTACATTTCCCCTTTTATCTCCGGTAGTCCTGTGCGAGAACAGAATGTCAGGATTGCAGTGTGTGCATACATTGGTTACCGCAATATGGTCTCCCCGGATTCCCGCTTCTGTGAATATCAGTTCATTGGCACGCCAGAGATTCAACTGATATTTCCCGTTTTCTTTTTTATAAAACAGCTCCGGCCAGTACGCTTCGTCAAAGTTCTCCCGGAATTGCTGTATCACATCTCCGCTCACTTCATAGCAGTCCTGGCAGATGGACGGACCGATTGCCGCAATGATATCTTCCGGATCAGAACCATATGTCTTCTGCATCAGCTCTACGGTAACCTTTCCTATCTTACCGACGGTTCCGCGCCATCCGGAATGTGAAAGTCCGATCGCCTTCTTCACCGGATCAACAAAATACAGCGGAACACAGTCTGCGTAAAATGTAACCAGACAGATTCCCGGCACATCTGTGATCATTCCATCGGTCTCCTGAAAACGCTTTCCTCTGTCTCTGGCTTTTACCACAGCTACATTGGTTGTATGGGTCTGATTGGTAAATGTCATATCTTCCGGCTGTACACCGATGGCTCCGGCAATCCTTCTCTGGTTCTCCCTGACATCTTCCGGATCGTCACCTCTGGTTGTACTGATGTTCATCGTTGCCCAGCATCCTTTGCTGACACCGCCAAGTCTGGTCGAGAATCCGTGATTCACGATTCCGGTCTTTTCCAGCATCGGATAACTTAAGAACGGGACACCGTTCACTTCTTTTTCATCAAATATATGCTCCTGATTTTTATAATGTAAGCCCAGATTCATGCCATATTCATCCTTTCTGTTCCGGATCTCTTCCTATCCTGTATAATCAAATGCATTCCGGTAAAGGGTCACCTCATGATTCTCGATGCTCACCACATCGAATCTGCATGGTACCTCATCGATTCCGTTGACCGTCATATAGCAAAGTGCACTTTTGGAAATGGTTCTCTGTTTGGCCGGATTTACAGCCTCTGCCGGATGTCCTTTTTTATCTGAAGTGCGGTATTTCACCTCACAGAAGACCAGATATCCCGCTTCTCTTGCTATGATATCAATCTCTCCGGTCTTACACCGGTAATTATACTCCAGGATCTCATATCCCTCCTGCTCCAGATATGCACCGGCAAGCCGTTCATAATAGCTTCCGGTCTCCCGGTTATTCTTCCGTTCTTTTCCTGTATCTCCGGTCATATTCCTCCCGTTTCATTTTAGCAAACGTTCTATCTGCTTCGTTGTCTGTGCTATATTTTTATATGTATTTTTTTATAAATGTCATTCTGTGGATCGGTGATGGTCCTAATTCTTTCAGACCTTCAATATGCTTCTTCGTACCATATCCTTTATTGCCTGCAAAATCATATCCCGGCATCACTGCATCATATTCTACCATCAGACGGTCCCTGGTCACTTTGGCAATGATGCTTGCTGCTGCAATGGACACACTTTTGGCATCTCCTTTGATGATCGGCACCTGACGGATATCTACACCCGGTATCGTCACCGCATCGTTCAGAAGCAGATCCGGCTGCACCTTCAGGTTCCCTATCGCCATACGCATTGCCTCATAAGTTGCCTGCAGGATATTGATCTCATCAATCCTTGCCGGACTTACAATCCCGATTCCTGTAGCCACTGCACGCTCCATGATCTCATCGTAAAGTGCCTCCCGCTTCTTCTCCGAAAGCTTTTTCGAATCATTCAGATACAGGATCGGATCATCTTTTGGCAGAATGACCGCTCCTGCGACCACCGGACCGGCAAATGGCCCGCGGCCGACTTCATCGATCCCGCAGATATAGGTACAGTCGCTGTATTCTTTTTCATAGACGCTCATCGCTTCGGTACGCTCCAGTTCTTTCTGAAGCTTTTCCTGTTGTTTTTTCAGTTTTTCTTCTTCTCGTTTATTCATGTCGGATCACTCCTATATTGTCAAATGGATAGATGCGCACCCAGGCCCTGCCGATCAGATCCTTCCGGGTCAGCACTCCTACGCCCGGATCTCTGCTGTCCATACTGTGATTACGGTTATCTCCCATTACAAAGTATTCATCATCCCCCAGCGTAACCGGCTCTGCAGCCGTCTGCGGATCCTTGATCTTCTCCTTCCCATAGATATCACTGGTCAGTCGTTTTCCATCGATGTACACATATCCGTCCCGGATCTGCACAGTCTCTCCCGGCATTCCGATGATACGTTTGATATAATATGTATCTTCTTCATATTTATACGGAAATACAATGATATCATAGCGTTTCGGATCCCGGAACCGGTAACTGATCTTATCAACGATCAGATTATCTCCATCCTGTAATGTCGTCTCCATGGAAGAGCCGCTTACCATCGTCCGCTGTCCGACAAAGGTGATGATCAGATAGGTCAGACCGATGATAAGCAGTATATACACAAGCCACCCGCCGAGTTCCCCCAGGATGTCTCTTTCTTCTTCCTCTTTCTTTGAATGTCTGGACATATTCGTGTGTGTCCTTTCTAATATGCATCCGGATATTCCAGAGTCAGTCTTCCCAGGCGTCCGTTACGGAAATCATCCATCAGAAGTACAGACGCTTTCTCTGTATCCAGTTCATTTCCACGTACCAGACAATGTCTGCTTTCAGCGATTCTGGCGATCATGCCGTATGGATCCGCATCTTCTTCTACGTTATATTTACTCTCCAGAACTCCCGGATAATTCTTATTCATAAATGTCACAAGCTCTGCTGCCAGTTCTTCCGTCTGCAGGATCTCATCCTTGATCGAACCGATAAATGCAAGCTTAAGACCTACGGCCTGATCTTCGAATCTTGGCCATAAGATTCCCGGTGTATCAAGAAGTTCTACATTCTTATTCAGTCTGATCCACTGTTTTCCCTTGGTCACACCCGGCTTGTTGCCCGTCTTCGCACAGGCTTTTCCTGCCAGTGCATTGATAAATGTTGACTTTCCGACATTCGGGATTCCCACTACCATAGCTCTGACCGGACGGTTCAGGATACCGCGTTTTCTGTCTCGTTCAATCTTCTCTTTACATGCTTCCTGGATCACGCCGTTGATAGACTTGATCCCCCCGCCTTTTTTAGAGTTCACCTTTACAACGGAGAACCCTTTTTCGCGGAAATAGTCCGACCAGGCATCGTTCCATTTATCTTCTGCCAGATCCGACTTATTCAGAAGGATCAGCCTTGCTTTATTCTTTCCAAGTTCGTCAATGTCCGGGTTCCTGCTGCTGATCGGTACTCTGGCATCAACCAGCTCAATGACCAGATCTATTAGTTTGATATTCTCCTGCATCATGCGTTTTGCTTTCGTCATGTGCCCTGGATACCATTGAAAATGCATATCTTCGTTCTCCTCTTATCTTTTATCTCACGAATCCGAAATTCTTCTCCGGTGATACTACAAACCAGGCCTTTCCATAAATGTAAGACCGTTTTACTGCTCCGATATCTGCACTCCGGCTGTCTTCGCTGTTCTTTCTGTTATCACCCATCACAAAATATTCATCCCCGCCAAGCTTAACCTTCTCGGCTGCGATGCCTGCTGTATCGATCTTCGTGGTGGTATAATTTTCTTCCAGTTTCTCTCCATTGATATAAATCCGGTTCTCTACGATCTGTACTGTCTCTCCCGGAAGTCCCACGATCCTCTTTGTATAATAATGCGAACTCTCATTGCCCTTCGGCTTAAAGACAATGATATCTCCTCGCTTTGGAGAAGATGCATTGTATACAATACGGTTTACCAGCACTTTATCCGCATTTTCAAGTACCGGTCTCATAGAATCTCCCACGGTACTTACCTGTTGTCCCCAGTACCATACTGCGACAAATGCGATCAGGCAGGTGACTGCAATCTTAAACACCCAGCTTATGCCGGATACGATCTTTTCCAGATTCAGATGAATCTTCTTCTTCTCCTTTGGAAGTTTTCCCAGCAGTTTCTTTTTTGCCTGACGTCTGCGGTAACTTGATTTCCGGGATCTTCTGCGTCTTTCAAAATCCAGATTACTTCTGCGTCTCATATAATCCCCTTATCTTCAGGACTTGCCACGGGCAGCTCCCCGTGAAATACATGGCAATATCAAAAAAGGACAATTACATTATGTAGTTGTCCTTTTTACATTCATTTTCCTGATTATTTTACTAATTCTTTAACTTTAGCTTTCTTACCAACGCGGTCTCTTAAGTAGTTCAGTTTTGCTCTTCTTACTTTACCTCTTCTTACTACTTCGATCTTCTCAACGTTTGGTGAGTGTACCGGCCAAGTCTTCTCAACACCGATTCCGTTAGAAAACTTTCTAACTGTAAATGTCTCTCTTGCTCCGCCACCCTGTCTCTTCAGGACTGTTCCTTCGAAAATCTGTACTCTTTCACGGTTTCCTTCTTTGATCTTTCCGTAAACTTTAACAGTATCTCCAACGTGGAATTCTGGTGCTACTTCTTTTAACTGAGCAGCTTCAATGTTCTTAATAATATCGTTCATTATGTGTGACCTCCTTGTTTACTTGGATGTTCTTAATACATTTGTACCAGAGGACCATCTATTTTTCTTCACAACACGCTATATTCTATCATACCCGGTGCAAAATTACAAGGATTTTTTCTTGTTTTTTGCACTCTTTTCTTCTTTATGTAATTTATATGGTTCAATTCTGTAACCGGCTGCTATCTCTTTTGTATTTCCTTTGCCAGCTTTTTTTCTTTCTCGGTAAGTTCTGCCTTTTCAAGCAGATCCGGCCGGTTCTTTGCGGTGCGGATCACAGACTGTTCGCGTCTCCATTTTTCAATATTGGCATGATGTCCGGACATCAGGATCTCCGGTACTTTTTTGTCATGCCACACTTCCGGCCTTGAATACTGCGGGTATTCCAGCAGATTATCCTGAAAGCTTTCGAATTCAGCAGATACGTCATTATGGAGTACTCCAGGAACCAGTCTGGATATCGCATCGATCATGATCATCGCCGGAAGCTCTCCCCCGGTCAGAACATAATCCCCGATGGATACATAATCGGTCACGATCTCCTCCAGCACACGTTCGTCAATCCCTTCATAATGTCCGCATAAGAATACGAGATCTTCTTCCTGTGCGAATTCTTCTGCCATAGACTGGTTGAATGTCTTTCCCTGCGGGGACAGATAGATGACTCTTGTGCGTTTCTTTCCACACGCCATGTCCGGCTGTTCTCCGGCTCTTTCTTCTTCCCCGGCTTTTCTTTCCCTGATCTGTCTTGCAAGTGCATCATAACACTGATATACCGGCTCCGCCTGCATCAGCATCCCTGCACCGCCGCCATACGGATAGTCATCCACGCTATGGTGCTTGTTAAATGCATAATCCCTGATATTCAAAGCCTCTATAGACAGAAGTCCTTTATTCACCGCACGCCCGATGATACTGGTGTTCAGCCCGTCCATGACCATCTCCGGAAATAATGTCATAATATAAAAATTCATATACTATCCTCTTTCTAGATCAGCCCGTCCATCAGGTGGATCTTCATCTTCTGATTCTCTATATCAACATCCAGGATACATTCGCGGATTGCCGGAACCAGCACTTCTCCATGTTCCTCAGTCTCGATCACATAGACATCGTTCGCACCGGTCTCCATGACATCTTTTAATGTTCCGAATGGTTCATCGTCCTCTGTTACAACCTGGATACCGATCATATCGGCGATAAAATATTCATTTTCTTCCAGTGCCACCGCATCTTTACGCTCTACCAGAAGCGGGCATCTCTTATAACGCTCGATTTCATTTATATTATCAATTCCTTTGAATTTCAGGATCACAAACTGTTTAAAGAATTTGACTCCCTGAATCTCTAGCGGTTTTTTCTCTCTTCCGGTGTCTAACAGCACATGCTTTAATGTCTTAAAACGCTCCGGGTCATCTGTAGTCGGAAATACTTTGACTTCCCCACGCACTCCGTGTGTCGAAGTGATGACACCTACCTGTAACAATTCTTCCATAGATACTCCTTTCTTTCATAACAGATACTGTTCACATACTCTGATATAAGATAAGCGGGACAGACCACAAACGGGCCTGTCCCGGGACAAAATGAGAATCCCCATTATTATTCTAGTCCATGATATCTACGATAACTTTCTTATCTTCCTTCGCTGCTGCGGCTTTCACAACTGAGCGGATCGCCTTCGCAATACGGCCCTGTTTTCCGATTACTTTTCCCATATCAGATTCAGCAACCCGTACTTCCAGAACTGTCGTCTTCTTCTCTTCGCGTTCATTTACAACAACGCTTTCTGGATCGTCGACTAATGCTTTCGCAATTACTTCAACTAATTCCTTCATAAATGCACACCTCCAGTGGCATAATTATTTCTCGATGCCTGCTGCCTTTAAAATCTTTGCAACTGCTTCTGTAGGCTGTGCTCCGTTTGCAAGCCATTTCTTAGCTGCTTCTTCGTCAACTTTGATAGCACTTGGATCACAGTTTGGATCGTATGTTCCGATCTCGTCGATGAATCTTCCGTCTCTTGGTGCTCTAGAATCTGCTACGATGATTCTATAGAAAGGAGCCTTCTTCTGTCCCATTCTTCTTAATCTCATTTTTACTGCCATGTTAGTTTACCTCCGTAAAATTATAATATTCATAGTTTATTCTTATACTCAGAACCTGCCTCTGGCATCTTCTATTGTATAATCTGGAATCTATATAACGCGGGATCCGCGGTATATCGTGTTTAAAACGGGAATCCGAATTTTTTCTTCTTTCCCGGCTTGCCAAATTGTTTCATCAGCTTTTTCATCTCGTTAAACTGCTTGATCATGCGGTTCACTTCGCTGATGTCCACCCCTGCACCTTTGGCAATTCTGTGCTTTCTGGATGGAGAAAGAATATCCGGATTGGCTCTTTCTGCCGGTGTCATGGAATGAATGATCGCTTCCATTCTTCCCATCTTCCTCTCAGCTTCCGCTGTCTGCTCGTCGTCCAATCCTTTCATCTTGCCGCCCATGCCTCCAAGACCCGGCAGCATGTTCATGATATTTCCAAGACCACCCATATTCTTCATCTGCTTAATACTTTCCAGATAATCGTCAAAATCAAACTGGTTCTTCTTAAGCTTCTGGGTCATCTCTCTGGCTTTCTCTTCATCGATCTCGGCCTCTGCCTTCTCGATAAGTGACAGGACATCTCCCATTCCGAGGATTCTTGATGCCATACGGTCCGGATAGAACTGTTCCAGATCCGAAAGTTTCTCTCCCATACCTACATACAGGATCGGCTTTCCGGTAACTGCCTTTACGGACAGTGCCGCACCACCTCTTGTGTCACCATCTAATTTGGTAACGATCACACCATCGATGCCGACCTTTTCATTGAACTCTTTTGCCACATTCACGGCATCCTGTCCGGTCATCGCATCAATGACAAGTATGGTCTGATGTACTTCTACTTCCTCTTTGATCTCTTCAAGCTCTGCCATCATATCTTCATCAATATGAAGTCGTCCGGCTGTATCGAGGATCACAAGGTCGTTGCCATTCTTCTGCGCATGTTCGATCGCTGCCCTGGCGATATTCGCCGGCTTGTGGTTCTCTCCCATGGAGAAGACTTCCACACCCTGCTTCTCACCGTTGACCTGTAACTGCTTAATCGCAGCCGGTCTGTAGACGTCACATGCAACCAGCAGTGGTTTCTTGCCCTTTAACTTGAACTTTCCGGCAAGCTTTGCTGTCGTGGTCGTCTTACCTGCTCCCTGAAGACCTGCCATCATGATAACCGTGATGGCCTTTCCAGGCTGAAGCTGAATCTCTGTAGTCTCCGAACCCATCAGGTTGATCAGTTCTTCATTCACAATCTTGATCACCATCTGTCCCGGATTCAGACCGTTCATTACATCCTGACCGATCGCACGCTCCTGCACGCTCTTGATGAAATCTTTTACCACTTTAAAGTTAACATCCGCTGCAAGTAATGCGCGCTTGATCTCTTTTAAAGCTTCTTTGACATCATCTTCTGTCAGACGTCCTTTGCTTCTCAGGTTCTTAAATACATTTTGAAGTTTCTCTGTCAAGCTGTCAAATGCCATGCTATAACTCCTCTATAATTTCATCGGATATCTTCCGGATGTCTGCAACAAGTTCTTCTGCATTCTCCTTCTCATATCCATCCAGCAATTCGTCAATCTGCTTTACTTTTTCTCTGACCGACACGAATTTCTCTACCAGATGAAGTTTCTCTTCGTAGCCTTTCAGTGTCTGGGAACACCTCTTTACCAGATCATGTACGCCCTGCCTGCTGATTCCTTCCTCTCTTGCGATCTCGCCGAGTGATAAATCTTCCAGAACAAACTGCTCATATACTTCTTTCTGATGATCCGTAAGAAGTTCTCCATAAAAATCATATAATAATGCCTGTTCTAATATTTCATTCATGTCTTTCACCTCCGATATCATATAACACTTCCGGATAGGTGTCAAGTATTTTTTCTTTACACCTTTGTTTTTTCAAAATAAAATTGATTTCCCACCGACTTTGTCGTAATATATCTGAGGGAAGATATTGCCGGATGCAGTATCTTCCGATCATGTCCATATATTATAAGGGGAGAATATAATGGCAAAAAAGAATTATTACAAGATGCTTGGTGTGTCAAGAACGGCTTCTCCTGAAGAAATCTCTGCCGCCAAGAACAGACTTGCGAAAAAATATCATCCAGATGCCAACATGAAGAATGGTATCGATACAACCAGGAAAATGCAGCAGATCCTGGAAGCCTACCGCATACTTTCCGATCCGAAGAAACGTGCTTCTTATGACCGCAAAGTATTCGGAAAGCCATCTGCAGGTGCAGACCGGAACTTTGATCTGTTCAATCTTCATAATATGGAAGAAACAACACCGGTCACCGGTACACCATTTGTGAATTACTGGCGGGCGGCTGATTCTTTATATGATATCACGATGGAAAGTGAACAGCTTTTCAAAGAAAAAAATAAGGAACAGGCAGCAAAGCGGCTGTCGGATCTTTCCTCTCAGGCACTTCGCTATGCCCTAACACTGCGAGAGGCAGAGATTCCCGAAAAGTACTGGCTGCCTCCGATCATGGACTGGCTGCTTTTCACCTGGTATAAGAACCGGAATCTCCCGGTATCTTATTTATTGAAGGTTTACGATGATTATTCCAAAAAAGAACTCAGTGGATTCAAACGTGTGAAGCTTCAGAAAGAACTGCTTCATTTCCAGTATTCTCTGAAACGGCTGGTCAGTTATACTTAATATTCCTCTCACACATCTGCACCGTCTGCATATTATGTACTGTAAACATCATTATTGGAGGATTCAATATGAGCGATTTGAGTACAGCAAACTGTGGATGTGGATGCGAAGGACGCGACAGATTCGGAGGGGATTGTGGATGCGGCGGATGTAACGGCGGATGCGGTTGTGGATGCAACAGCAGCGGATGCGGCTTCGGCAACAACAGCTGCCTGTGGATCATCCTTCTTCTCTGCTGCTGCGGCGGCTTTGGCAATGGCTGCGGCAATGGCTGCGGATGTGGCAATGGTAACGACAGCTGCCTGTGGATCATCCTTCTTCTCTGCTGCTGCGGCGGCTTTGGCAATGGCTGCGGCAATAGCTGTGGATGTGGATGCTAGACAACTTACATTTTCCTGTATAGGACTTAAGAGACGGAGTCATTTTCCCGTCTCTTTTTTCATATATATTTATAACGCTGATACCGGGAGGAGTCACCATGGCCGGAAAACCTTCTAAACCAATGACACCCTTCGATAAATCTGTCACACCCTCCTATTTATATAAATGGAAGCTGTTTCTTGCCTTCCTGCCTCCTTCCATTCAGCGCTTTCTTGCCGTCTACATCAAATTTGCCGAGTTCCGGTATACGATGGACCATTTCCGGGGACTGCCTTTCCATGCATTTTCTTTTCAATCGATCAGCGAACTCGCACCTTATATGGATGAAAACGAACGGGATATGATGAACCAGATGACTTCTGTGATGCAGATGGCGGAAATGATGGCTATGGCGCAGGCCGGTTCCACAGGCGGAGATCCCGGTGCTTCCGGTCCTGCAAGCCCTGTTGATCTTATGAAAACCATGATGTCCGGCGAAGATATGGAAATGTTCCAGAATTACATGGAACTGTTCGATGAGGAACTTTCCGCATCCGGGACACCGGCAAAGAAAGGAGACTCTTCACATGAATGAAAGAACAACTCATACAACGGACTCTTCCGGAAACAATACCGGAAACAGCTGGATGGATCATCCGGCTATGAATGGAATGGATCCTGTCAAACTGGAGCTGATCCGGCTCGCCGCAAAACAGACCGCCGGCAAAAGCGGAAGATCACTGGCTCCCGTGATGATGGCACTCATCACCAGCGCAAACAAAAAAGGAATCCAGTTCACTCCTCAGGAAATGTCTCTCATCCTCGACATTCTGAAAGAGGGACGCCCTGCCAACGAACAGGAGCAAATTGACCAGATGGTGCAGATGGTCCGCACACATATGAAGGATCATACCTAATATAAAGAATAGAAGAAGGGCTTTAAAGTCCTTCTTCTTTACGCATCATACGGAGTTCTCTTCTCTTTTCTCCCTTATCCCACTCTTCTTTTTCTTCTTCTGTCTCAAGTTCCAGTCTCGGTACTCTTACCGGCCTGTCATTCTTGTCCAGTGCCACCATTGTAAAATATGCATGATTGATCGGTGTACGTTCCCCGCTCAATGCCTCTACATAAGTATCTACCTTTACTTCCATAGATGTATTCCCGACATAAGTCACTTTTCCAATGATCACAACTGTATCTTTGACATATGCACCCCTAAGGAAACTCAGACTGTCTACAGATGCTGTGATCACATTTCTTCTTGTGTGACGTTTTGCCACCATACCTGCCACTTCATCGATCCACTGCATAAGTGCACCTCCGAACAAACGGTCAGACGCATTCAGGTGCTGCGGTCTTACCATATGAACCGTTTCTACAATTGAATCCGATACCTTTCTGTTTTCCATTTCCACAAAAAACACCTCTCTTTTCTTTTTAAACTCTTTTATTATAGCACCGAATTTGTTATACTTAAACTAATTTCAATAAAAGCTGTTTCACAGCGGAATGGAGTTCTCATGAGAAATATAAAATTAACGATCGAATACGATGGAAGCCGTTACCAGGGATGGACAAGACTGGGAAAAGACGAATCCGGCAATACCATATCGAATAAAATCACAGAAGTTTTAAAGAAGATGACAGAAGAAGATGATCTGGAACTTTTCTGCGGATGCCGTACCGAAGTCGGCGTACATGCTTATGCACAGATTGCTAACTTCAGGACGTCCTGTTCTGTCAGTACACAGAACATCAAGCACTATCTGAACCGTTATCTTCCGATGGATATTGCGATCATCGAAGTGGAAGAAGTGCCGGAACGTTTCCACGCACAGCTCAATGCCACATCCAAGACTTATGTATACCGCATGACCATTGATGATGTGCCAAGTGTCTTTGACCGTAAATATACTTACCACTGTTACCGCATCCCGGACAAACGTATGATGCAACAGGCCGCCGAGAAGCTCACCGGACGCCACGATTTCCGTAATTTCTCCAGTGCGAAGAAGACGAAATCTACAGTCCGTGAGATCTTTGATATTGATATCTATGGAGATATCGAGGAAATGCAGATTCTGATCCATGCTGATGATTTTCTTCACAACATGGCCCGCATCATTGTTGGTACACTGATGGATATCGGACTCGGCAACCGCTCTGTGCAGGATATCGATGATATCTTTGCCGGAATCCTGGAAGCCAGTGCACCTTGCGATCCGAAGGGGTTGTATTTGCAGGAGGTTACCTATTAATTCGACTTGGGATTTAATTTATTAACTGAGTTGGCCTCTCGATCCTTGAAGAAAACAGTATAAAGTGCTTCTTGTTCAGGTTCCATGCTCTAAGAAAAACTAAGAGAGCCAGAATCTCCTAAAAGCAAAGGAACTACGCTCAAACTCGGCGTTCGCCTCAAACACGTTCGCTTCGTTCCTTTAACGGAGATTCTGACTCTCTAATTTTTTCTAAGAGCATTCCACATTCACCAGAACCACTTTATACTGTTTTCTTCAAGTCGTGACTGGCAGCGGATGTTAATAAATGAAATGCCTGGAAGTATAACCCGGTGAAGGCCACTACGGTTACGCATTTGCCCCTTTAGAATTGACCCGCCGATGGAACCTGAACAGGAACGCCTTTCCAAGTTTTATTCCGGTTCGGGTATCCAACGCCTTCCCGAATTAAATCCCAACAATCCTTACTCCACGCATCTCCAATACTTCTATTTCCTCCGATGAGAACTGCCGGTCCGTAATTACTCCGGTGTAGTCTTCCAGCTGGTTGATCCAGGTCATGGATTGTTTGCCAAATTTCGACTGATCTACTGCCAGATAGGATCTTGCGCATTGCTTTGGCACCTGCCGTTTCAGCCACATTTTTTCATGTGTCGGTGTCGTCACCTGGAACTCTTCGTTGATGGAAGCCGCCCCAAAGAACCCTACATCAAACCGGAAGTCCTTTAACATCTCTGTTGCATATCTGCCGAACAGACTGCCCGTTTCTTTCTGCAGCATACCGCCACAGATATATACTTTCGCATTGCTGTTTTTTAATACCTGCGCAATCTCCAGATCATTTGTCACAACAATGATATCCGGGATGTCACAGATCCGTTTCGCGATCTCACAGGTTGTCGTTCCCGCATCCAGGAACACCGAATCTCCCGGATGTACAAATTCCACACATTTTCCTGCAATTGCTGCTTTGCTTTTTTTGTTACTGGTCTGCTTTTTCTCATAAGCCACTTCCTGCTTTGCAACCGCACCTCCATGGCATCGTTCGATCATATTGCTGTTTTCCAGCTTTACCAGATCTCTTCGGATCGTCATGGAACTTACATTTAGTTCTCTGGCCAGTTCGTCTACCTGCACACTTCCGTTCTCCCTGATCAGTTCAACGATCATGGCCTGTCTTTCTGCTGCAAGCATATTATCCCCTCCTACTTTATGCCGGATCTGCTACCTGCAGTCCTTTTATTCTTCCACTTTATAAAAATTATACAAATTCTGTCTCTATTGTCAGTGATATCTCATATTCCGGATACTGCTTCTTCATATATTCTACAAAAGATTCTCTCAACTCTTCCCAGTCTCTGAGCGCATAGTCCACGATGAGATCACAGTAGAGTGTACCGGTCTCTTTGCTCAGATATAATGCATGAAAACTCTTCACGTGCTCATTTACGCGTACGAATTTCCCGATGTATCTGCGGATATCAACGATACCCGAAGTATCTTCATCGACCGCATAGATTCCAAATACCATCGTCACATGATACTCTTCCATGATCCGAAGCTGCAATCTGTGAATCTCTTCATAGACTTCTCCGATGCTTCTTTTATGATCGATCTCGATATTTACTGACCCCGAATAGTGGTCCGGTCCATAATCGTGCAACATCATATCGATCGCACTGATCACTCCATCTGTTGCACGGATTTCTTTATACAGCTTTCTCGCAAGTTCTTCTTTCCCCGAACGTCCGATCAGATCGGACGCCGTATTCTTAAGCGTATCCACTCCGCTCTTTATCACTATAGAAGAAAATAGAATACCTGCATAAGCATCCATCGAGATACCTGTAAATAAAAACATCACAGATGACAGGATTGTCAGACACGAGAAATACGAATCATTTCTTCCGTCTTCGCCCACCGCCAGTAATACCTCTGATTCTACGGATTTTCCTACTTTTATCGTATACATTCCCAGAATAAATTTGGTTACGGCTGTTCCAGCCACGATCAGTACAGTCAGTATACTGACATTCATATCTGACGGATGAAGGATTCCTTCCACAGACTCCTTAAGCATCCCCAGTCCGGCATATAATATCAGGACGCCGACCACCATACCTGTCAGATACTCTATCCTTCCATACCCAAATGGATGTTTTTCATCCGGATGTTTCCCGGAAAGTTTTGTCCCTACATAAGTCAGGAACGAAGATCCCGCATCCGTCGCATTATTGATGCCTTCCGACACGATCGCAATGGACGATGCCAGTGTCCCGATCATTATTTTCACTGCTGCGATCAGTAAGTTCACTAATATTCCGACCACAGACGTTCTTATTATCCGTTCCTGACGGCTTGATTCATTCATAATACACCTGTTCCTTCTTTTTTTCTGTATTTATGATAACATGCCATCATTTCATTTACAAGATGACACAGAATGATCGTTCTCTTACATTCTCCGGCATACAAAAAACGGCTGGAAGAACCGGTACACGCTCCTTCCAGCCGTCTCAGGCTTTTCTTATTATTTTCTATGATCCTTATATAATCCGTATTACATTACATGAATATATTCAGTATCAATACTTCTACTACTCCGACTGCCCATGCCACCGTTGATGTCACAGACCAGATGCGGAGCTGGTCTTTCGCTTCACTCACACCCAGAGTTCTGTTTACTACCCAGAAGTAACTGTCATTGAAGTATCCGAAGAACAGAGAGCCTACACAGCATGCTACTGCTCCGAGGATCGGGCTTACACCTGATGCTGCGATGATCGGTGCTGTGATACTTGCTGCTGTTGTCATTGCTACTGTTCCTGATCCCTGGATGAATCTCATTGCTGTCGAGATCAGAAGCGGCAGGATAATGATCGGGATTGCTGTCTTTGCAAGTCCTTCTGCCATGAATGTTCCAAGTCCTGAATCTTTGATGATCTGTCCAAGAGCTCCGCCTCCGCCTGTTACCAGCATGATGATTCCGGCTGAAGCCATTCCTTTTTCCATCTCTGTAAGGGCTTCATGTCTGTCAAGGCTTCTTCCAAGTGTCAGAATTGCTACGATCAGTCCCAGTCCGACTGCTACGATCGGCTGGCCGAGGAATACAAGTACATTCATGAATCCTTCTGTCTTGCCCATTGCAGTTGCTACTGTATTGATCAGGATCAGAATGATCGGGATGATCAGCGGCATGAAGGATTCCAGCGCTCCCGGAACACCTGTCATATCCATTGAAAATGCTGCTTCGTAATTAGGCTCCTGATAAGGCATCTCTACGATCTCGCCTTCTTCGTTCGGGATTCTGTAGTATTTCTTAGAAAGATATAATCTTGAATATGCGATACATGCAATTGCCATCGGAAGTGCAAGTACCAGTGTCAGCAGGATGAATTTTCCCACATCTACTCCAAAGATTCCGCAGACTCCTAACGGGCCAGGTGTCGGTGGTACCAGAGAGTGTGTGATTACAAGACCTGCTGCCAGTGCTGTTCCGAGTCCGATCACAGATTTCTTCGTTGCTTTGGAGATTGCCTTTGCGATCGGTGCCAGTACAACGAATCCGGAATCACAGAAGATTGGAATCGATACCAGGAATCCTGTCAGTGCAAGAGCTTCTTCTTCTCTCTTCTTACCGAAGAGCTTTAAGAATGTATGTGCCATTCTCTTTGCCGCACCTGTTACTTCAAAGATCTGGCCCATCATAACACCGAATCCAATGATGATTCCGATACTTCCCAGAGTTCCGCCAAACCCTGAAGTGATCGAATTCACGATACCAAATGTCTTCTCGACACCGTCTACTTCAATTGTAATATTTGTAAGCGGCATGCCGCCAATCACGCCGACTACAACTGTACTGATGATCAAGGCGAGAAATGCCTGGATCTTTGTCTTTAATACTAGAAATATCAGGACTGCGATACCTATTGCCAGTCCGATAAGCATTCTTTCCCCACTAAGTCCGTTTACCATAATTCAGACCTCCTACGTTCTCTCTTTTTGTTTTTGCAGTTTTTGCTGCCATCCTTTTTACGTTTTGTTTTTTTGTTTTCTTTTACTTATTTTCCGGTAAAATTCGGTGCATATTTCGCTGCAAGTCTGATTGCCTCGATCATGCTGACTGCGCTTACAATTCCTTTTCCCGCAATATCGAATGCGGTTCCGTGATCCACAGATGTCCGAAGGATCGGCATACCGTTTGTGATCGCAATCGTTTTTTCGAAGTCCAGCGTCTTTGTTGCAATATGTCCCTGGTCATGATAGAGCGATAATACACTGGTATATTTGCCCTGCGCAGCCTGATGGAATACCGAATCTGCCCCGATCGGTCCTGCCACATCATAGCCCTGCGCTTTCAGTTCTTCAATTGCCGGCATGATCTCTTCAACTTCTTCCCAGCCAAAGAGTCCGTGTTCTCCACTGTGCGGATTCAATCCTGCAATTGCCATGGTCCCTTCTTTCACGCCAAGTCTTTCCAATGCTTTTGTGCATCGTTTGACATAATCAATGATTCTGTCTTTTTTGATCATATCTAACATCTGTCTCAGTGATACATGACGTGTCAGGAAGAATACTCTCATTCCATTCGTCTCAAACATGGTCAGCGGATCTTCCGTATGTGTCAGTGCCCCGAAGATCTCTGTGTGACCGATATATGGAACTTCTGCTGCATGAAGAGATTCTTTGTTGATCGGTGTCGTTGCAACTGCATCAACCTGGCCCGCATTTGCCAGTTCGATACTCTTAGCGATGTATTCATATGCTGCTTTTCCACACATGCCGCTTACTTTTCCGTAGGCAAATGTATCCATATCCACGTTGTCAAGATCGATCAGGTTCAGCACTCCCTTTTCATCCACTGCCTCATCCGGCTCTTTTATCTCATTGATCTTTAAGTTCTCTCCTGTGATCTCGATTGCTTTTTCCAGGATCTTTCTGTCACCGACAATGATGCAGACTGCGATCTGGAACACCTCATCGGATGCAATGGATTTCGCTACGATCTCCGGTCCTACACCTGCCGGATCCCCGATTGGAATTGCAATAACTGGTTTTTTCATTTCTCTCATCCTTTCTAGATATATAATTTTTCTTTCAAATAAGTAATGCACTTATTGATTGCATCTTTATTTCCCTGGCTTCCGCCTTTTGTAATGATATGTACACCTTCGAACTCGCCTTTTAAGAATTGTCCGTAAGCAGCAAGCGGAAGTACTTCATCCAGCAGACTTAATCCTGCGGTATCAAACCTTTTGCAGACAGCAACCGTGACATCTCCGCCACTGGTATACAGTCCCTTGAATGTGTCTTCTGCCTTGAAGATCCGGTATGTGATCTCTGCAAATGCGCTGTTGATCATTCCGGTTACTTCATCTAAGGAGCACTGGTATCTCTCCATATATGGAGTAAAATCAATTCTGTTCTCCGGATAGATTCCATCTCCGGTTACTGTTGAAATGTTATTTCTGTCACATTCACCCAGAATAGAATTGACCACTCTGCGTATCTCCAGTTCTCTGCGTTTTTCACCTTCCAGAAGTTCTCTTGTATGAACAAATTCATTATGTGTTCTCTGTGAGAGCCACAGTTCTTCCATCTGGGCCGTGGTATTGGCATTCACGCTTCCTACCACTGCAAGAATCTTTGTCTTCTGCTTTTTCTTATTCGGAGTGATCAGCTTTCTGGATAAAGTTGCGGTAAATACTCCCGGATCTACGGCGATGACTTTTAATCCGCTGGTGATCACTGCATCTGCGATCAGATCCAGGTCTTCCTGTGTAATACAATCCAGTGTAATGATCCTGCTCCCTTCTTCAACGCATTTTTTCATCAGATCCGCAAGATAATGCTTCCCATACATCAGGTCTTTCATACAGATCGTTGACACCTGATATTTACTCTGCTGTCTGAAAAGTTCCCCTACTTCCGATATCTTTACCGGTGTCTTCGGATCCACGGCGATATTCGTCTTATGTAACGGCAGCCCGTCTACCAGCATATATCCTCCACAGATGATCCTTCCCGAAGCCGGAAAACACGGTGCAACAATTGCTATGTAATCTTCTCCCAGGCTGTCCAGCATCGCATCCGTCTCACTTCCGAGATTTCCGCGAAGTGTACTGTCAATCCGGTTGGCATACACTTTTACATTATCATTCTTAAGCAGGTTACAGACATTGTGTACCCGGTTATATGCGATCTGTGCATCCACTCCTCTGCTGTCTGTCGGATATAATACGCAGTCACAATCCGATAAGGTCGACAATTCGATCCGTTCTGTATTCATGACCGTGTATGCTTTATAATTCATCTTTTTCAGTAGTACTCCCGTCGCATTAGCCCCGGTCAGGTCATCTGCGATCACAACACACTGTGGCATAATCATTCTCCTTTTTTCACATTTTCAAACATTTATTGTTGTTTCGTTATGTTTATATGTTACATCCGTTGTTCGTATTTGTCAATATAATCTATTTTTTATCAATCTTTTTGTTTATTTCCACAGTATGTCGTGTTTGTTTTTGTTTATTTTTTCATTCTCAGTCAGTTCATTTCGTATATAAGTATATAAATCTATGAAAGGATTCCAGATATTCTTTACGCAAGCCTGTCAGATGTTAATACTTCTACGGCTTCTCTTAATGTCGTGATCTCACCTACATTTCCCGGGAAGATCACATATGGTGTCATTGGGAATTTGCTTTCTTCTCCTGTCTGCCATACCGGAATTCCTGGTTTGATCTGACCAAGAACGTTGGCTTTCTTTACTGCCAGTGCCTTTGTTCCCACATCACTGGATGTAATTCCACCCTTTGCAATCACAAAGCTTGGTGTCACGCTCAAGCGGCCGACCAGCGACTGCACCGCATCTGAGATTTTTACAGATAATCTTAATTCATCTTCTTTATCTCCTGTATCTGCAGTGATCAGTGCTCTCGTTGTATAGCAGCAGACCGTCTTTCCAGCTTTGATGCATGTCTCTTCCAGATCCAGACATCTCTTTACTTCTTTTTCAAATGCTTCATCATCTTTTACAAGTGTCGCATCCAGTTCGATGAATTCAATATCTGTCAGTTTCTTCAGTTCTTCTACCTGTTTTGTAGTCTTATCCGTATGAGAACCTACAACGATGATTCCTCCGTTGTCGGTCTCTTTTACTACCATCTGTTCTCTGCTAAGAAGCGGCTGATCGGTTACTCCGCCCATAACCTTTACGATAGC
The DNA here is from genome assembly GCA_934309195.1 of uncultured Dorea sp. Lineage (GTDB taxonomy): Bacteria > Bacillota > Clostridia > Lachnospirales > Lachnospiraceae > Dorea_A. The sequence goes on along the minus strand of CAKRCY010000006.1, from coordinate 6,543 downwards.
TGCCGCCGTACGGAACATGAATACCTTTCCTTTTGCCATTGCTCTGTACAGTGCCACGCAGAACACTTTTACATCGGCATAGTCCACAGCATTTACAATGATCTTATTAAAATCTTTCACTGCCATTAATGCTTCTTCAATCTTATCGATATTCATATCGTGAATATCTTCCAGTGAAATACATGTAACATCGGAAGCCTTGTATGCTCCTTTTGTCTTCTCTTCTACGTACTCCGGCATTGTTGCGGCGCTGTAGCCAAATGTCTTGTCTTTGGCAAATTCTGTCTCATTTGCAGGAACCAGATCCTCACCGTATTTTACATAATGTACATTATCGATCGTAAATCTTCCGCCTTCTTTAAAGAATGGGCAGAGGATCTCTCCGTCAATCGTCTTTCCGGTATTGGCTTCGTAATTTTTCTTCAGAAGTTCTGTCTCCAATGGATAATGTCCACGGAGAGTGGAATCGCTTCTGCTGATGAATATATATTCTTTTCCGGTCTCTTTTGCAACTTCATCAACCACAGCAGCAATCTCATTGTGTGCTTTGGTTGTCTGTTCTGCTGTAAATCCTCTGGAATTAGTCAGAACATAGAACAAATTGTTCTCCTCATCAAATCCCTGACGGATGGTATCTTTTTCCCAGTTTGTGTATACGGAAATATCATGTACGGTCTGGACACCGGTCGGATCATCGTCTAAGACAACAATCTTTTTATTATTTTTTTCAATTTCTTTCTTTAACAGTTCATCAATATAAGCTTCGTCTATCTGCTTATATGAAGTTAATACTTCTGCATTCAATGCCATGTCCATTCTCCTTTACTCTTCTGTCTTTTTCACTTCTACATCAGCAAGTTTTTCGAAATACTGAACAATTCCGCCGTGGTCATCATTCATATGTCCATGAACCTTCAGTGTCTGAAGAATTTCATAAAGCTGCGCTGTATATGGAATCGGCACATCGATCGAATGTGCTGTATTTACGACATTCTTGATATCTTTATGGTTGATTCTGATCGGTCCGCCCGGTTTGAAGTTACGTTCAATGATCATCGGGATCTTGGCATCCAGTACCGCACTTCCTGCAAGTCCGCCGCGGATTGCATGGTATACTTTCTCCGGATCAGCGCCCGCTTTTGTTGCCAGAACAAATGCTTCGGATACTACTGCGATCGTGTTATTAACAATAACCTGGTTGGCAAGCTTTGTAACGCTTCCACTTCCGCTTCCACCGATCAGCAGTGCAGATGATCCGAGAATATCAAAATATTCTTTCATTGCATCAAAGTCTTTCTGATCTCCACCGGCCATGATCGCAAGTGTTCCTGCAACAGCTCCCGGCTCTCCACCGGATACCGGTGCATCTACAAATCCTACACCTTTTGCTTTTAATCCTTCATAGCATTCTTTGGATTCTACCGGTGTTACGGAACTCATGTCACATACAACCGTTCCTTCTTTGATCGTAGATGCAACACCATCTTCATCAAATAAGATAGATTTTGAAATTGCCCCGCTTGGAACCATGATAATGATTCTTTCACACTGTTCACCAATCTCTGCATAAGAGGCTTCTTTTGCTCCTGCTGCCACAACATCTGCAACTGCCTCTTTGTTCAGGTCTGACACCATAAGTTCTACACCTGCGTTCAATAAGTTCTTTGCCATCGGTCTTCCCATGATACCAAGTCCAATAAATCCTACTTTCATTTTCATACATCCTTTCTTTTTCCATTTCACATGACCGTTTTCTTTCATGACATTTTCGCATATGTTCATTTCTGTTCGTATCAGCAAAATGTATCGTTCTTTCTTGTTTCTGACTTCACTTTACTACATACCGGTATACCGGTCAAGGTGTTATTTATCTTTCTCTTATTTCAACAGTTTTCTCTTGTTGTTTTTGTATATTTTTCACATATAGTCCATTCTCTCATTGTTATTTTCTTAACACTATATACAATTCTTCTACCCTTTATTTCCCTTTTCTCTTGACCATTTTGTGACTGTATTGTATGATAATTGATAGAAAAAACGCATGATTTTTGTTAAATAAATAATTATCGTGAAATATAAGGAGTTACTATGACACCACTCAATGAACAAGCCTATAATTATCTTCAGAAACTCATCCTGGAGAATCATTTTTCTTATCAGGAAGTCTATTCCGAGACAAAATTATCAAAAGAACTTGGGATTTCGCGCACTCCGTTAAGAGATGCCGTGCACCGGCTTGCACAGGAAGGTTATATTGATATCATTCCCAGCAAAGGATTTATGCTGCATCAGATGAACCGCAAAGATGTAAACGAAACATTTCAGGTACGTTCCGCACTGGAAACATATTGTACCGCCCAGATCTGTAAAGAGTTCTCTTCCCGTAGGGCAAAAAAGCTTTTTAAAGATCTTGACTGGATCATGGAATGTATGAAAGATATTATGGAAACCACACATTCCATCAAAGAATTTTCCGAATATGATTTTCAATTCCATACAAAAATCATAGATTATCTGGAAAACGCACAGTTTTCAAATGTGTTTGCCATGTTCATGTACCGTATGAAACGTCTGGCAGAACTTTCTCTTGCACATAAAGGACGTATGGAACAGACATACGAGGAACATATGGCAATTTTGGATTGTATGAAAGATGGCGATACTTCAAGCATTTATGAAATTACATTGAAACATATGGAGACACCGCGTTACATCAACCTTGAGGATCTGTAAAAAAACCGTGCAGCTATTTACAGCTGCACGGTTTTTCCATATATGTTTCTTCTGTTTTCTTTATATCTCCAATTGCGCGGAAGCCATATTTTTCATAAAATGCTTTTGCATCTTTTGTATGCAGCATTCCATACAGGTGCCCATTCTCTTTCATGATCTGGTCCATCAAAATGGTTCCGAATCCCTGACTGCGGTACTTTTCTTCTATAACGAGATCCATCAGATAAAACGTCGTGACACCGTCTGTCAGAACCCTTGCAAATCCAATCTGCCTGTCTTTTCCGGCCGTACTGCTTTCATTGATTCTGCCTTCACCGGTGCCGGCTTTCAGAAACAGTCCATAGGGACAAGAGTTCTCCATACTTTTCCGGATCATCTCTTCCGTTCTTTCTTCTGCCCATTCTGTACTCCGTAAGAGATCTGTCACTTCCGACAGATGCATATTCTCTATATCTTTTCTGATATAGTAAGACGATTCTCTGTCTTCTCCTTCCGCGTTGATCTTATCTTCTGATATCTGCCGGATCACTTCACGCAGCTTCATAAGATATGGATCTGCCATGCATTCTTTTTCCCCGTAAGTCATCTGAAGATCATATTCCAATGGAAGCCAGGTTGCAATATCCGCCTCGTTATGCTGGATCAAAGTCTCCATCTTATCCAGGGCATGCACGATCTTCGCTTCCATTGTCTCTGCTTTTTCCAGTTCCCCGAACAATTCATCCAGCTCCTGCCGCTCTTTTTCCGGGAGCATTGCGGTCAGCAGTGCGAGCGCATCTCCTTCTGTTTCCCGGTCATCATCCGTCTTCACAAATGCCGGAATATCACCGGTTACTGCTTCTCCCAGATCATGGAACAGGCACATCTTCATCACCTTATCCATGTCACAATCTGGGAATTCTTCTTTTACCAGCCACGCAAATATGCATAGACGGTACGTGTGTTCTGCCACACTTTCCCGTCTGTGATCTGTCATCCTGGAATGGCGCATATTACATTTCAGGCGTTCTGCCACGCCCATAAAGTCTAATAATGTTTCTGGTCTCATTCTTCCTCTACTCGTTCAGATATTCCAACAGTCCCTGATATTCTTTCTTCATTAATCTGTTTCCATGCATATAGAAATGCTGTAGCTTATCGTAATCCTTCTCCATACGTGATACCGTCGGGATCAGTGGACGGATCACGAAGATCTTTCCTTCTTCTTCCAGCTTTTCGATCAGCTTCATCTGCCTGTTATATACCGCATTTCTTGTCATGATCGTACGTACCAGATTCGGATATTTCTTATAAGCTCTTTTATAAAGCTGTTCCGTTGCTTTTACTGCTCTCTTCTTGCGGTACCCCGGATTTCTCGTCAGCACTACAACGATCTTGTCATTTCCCTTTTCCAATGCATACTCGATCGGGATGGAGTCAGCAAGACCCCCGTCCATATACGGGATTCCATCTACATTTGCAATCGGTGCTGCAAGCGGCATACTGCTTGATGCACGGCAGATTTTCATCAGACGCTCCGGATCCTTATCTTCTGACAGATACTCTGCAGCTCCTGTGATGCAATTCGTAACAACCAGTTCACATTCCATCTCGGATGCAAAATAAGTCTCGAAATCAAATGGATAGATTTCATTCGGGAATTTATCAAACAACATATCCATATCCATCAGTGCTTTTTCTTTCAATGTCTTCTTCAATCCGTATACATAATCATATTCTTTCTCGCGATGGATCACGCATTCCCGGCTCCGCCCAGCCTGTTTTGATACGTAATCAACTGCATTACAGGCACCTGCAGATACACCGATCACATTGGACATATACAGATCCTTTCCCATCAGATAATCAAGAACTCCCGATGTAAATACTCCGCGGTTGGCTCCGCCTTCCAATACTAATGTTGCTTTTATCATAAATCTTACCTCTCTTTTGCTTTCTGTTCTTCGTAGTTACCATTATATACCCTTTTTCATAGAAGGAAAAGAGGAACTTCCCTTGCTATTTTTCCATATATTTGATACTATATGCTAGTCAGCGTCTGCAAATCCGGACGCAGTCACTATCAACAGAGATTCAAACGACAAGGAGAATATAAACCAATATGATTAGTACAAGTAATGTAACATTACGGGTTGGTAAAAAAGCCCTGTTCGAAGATGTTAATATTAAATTTACAGAAGGAAACTGCTACGGTCTGATCGGAGCAAACGGCGCAGGTAAATCTACATTTTTAAAGATCCTGTCCGGACAGCTTGAGCCGACGAACGGTGAAGTTATCATCACACCCGGAGAGCGTCTTTCTTTCCTGCAGCAGGATCATTTTAAATATGATGAATATCCGGTACTGGATACCGTTATGATGGGAAATGCAAGACTCTATGAGATCATGAAAGAAAAAGAAGCCATCTATGCAAAAGAGGATTTCACCGATGAAGACGGTATGAAAGCCAGCGAACTGGAAGGTGAATTTGCAGCCATGAACGGATGGGAAGCAGAATCCGATGCTGCAACTTTGTTAAATGGTCTCGGCATTCCGGTTGAGATGCATTATGAGATGATGAAGAACTTAAATGGTCCGGAAAAGGTAAAAGTCCTGCTTGCACAGGCACTGTTCGGTAATCCGGATATCCTGCTCCTCGACGAACCTACCAACCACTTAGATCTTGATGCGATCGCATGGCTCGAGGAATTCCTGATCAACTTTGACAATACTGTCATCGTTGTATCCCATGACCGTTACTTCCTGAACAAGGTCTGCACACAGATTGCAGATATCGATTATGGCAAGATCAAGCTCTATGCCGGTAACTATGACTTCTGGTATGAATCCAGCCAGCTTCTGATCCGTCAGATGAAAGAAGCCAATAAGAAGAAGGAAGAAAAGATCAAAGAATTACAGGAATTCATCTCACGTTTCAGCGCCAATGCTTCAAAATCCAAGCAGGCTACTTCCAGAAAACGTGCACTTGAAAAGATCCAGCTTGATGACATCCAGCCATCCAGCCGTAAATATCCTTACATTGACTTCCGTCCAAATCGCGAGATCGGTAATGAGGTCCTTACGGTAGAGGGATTAAGCAAAACAATCGACGGGGAAAAAGTTCTGGATAACATTTCCTTCACTCTGAACCACGATGACAAGGTTGCATTCGTCGGAAGCAATGAGCTTGCAAAGACAACTCTCTTCCAGATTCTTGCTGGAGAACTGGAACCGGATGAGGGTACTTATAAATGGGGAATCACAACAACCCAGGCCTACTTCCCACTTGACAGCGGAAGTGAATTTGACAATGATTACAGCATCGTAGACTGGCTGACCCAGTATTCCGAAGAAAAGGATGCCACTTATGTACGTGGATTCCTCGGTCGTATGCTGTTCTCCGGCGATGACGGTGTGAAGAAGGTACGTGTTCTTTCCGGAGGTGAAAAGGTACGCTGTCTGTTATCCAAGATGATGATCAGCGGTGCAAATGTACTGATACTTGATGAGCCTACCAACCACCTGGATATGGAAAGCATCACTGCACTGAATAACGGAATGACAAAATTCCCTGGTGTACTTCTTTTCTCTTCCAGAGACCACCAGATTGTACAGACTACTGCCAACCGTATCATGGAAATTGTTCCGGGCGGCAAACTGATCGATAAGATCACTACTTATGATGAATATCTTGAAAGTGATGAGATGGCTCGTAAGAGACAGACTTATACTGTTCAGGAGGAAGATAATTAAATTTAATTGGGATTTAATTCAGGAAGGCGTTGGATACCCGAACCGGAATAAAGCTTGGAAAGGCGTTCCTGTTCAGG
>CAKRCY010000005.1:0-78121 GCA_934309195.1 uncultured Dorea sp. | reverse complement strand
TTTTCCATTTATCTGTTTTTCTCCATAACACATACTTCCTGTTGTGCTATAGTACACGGTCTTAGTTCCCAAATCAATAAATCCTGTCTGCATTACTCCTGTTGCAGGATCGAAATAATACCATTTTTCACTTATCTTCTGCTCTCCATGGCATTTAGCCCCATTCGTTCCATAATATACTTTTCCAATATCAGTATCTCTAAATCCCGTAAACATTGCTCCATTGAATGTGTTAAAATAATATTCCTCACCATTTATATTTTGTTCACCGTAAATCATATATCCTTCATTGTTATAATATACGATTTTATTTCCCACATTCAAAAATCCTGTCTGCATTGCTCCTGTTACTGGCTCAAAGTAATACCATTTTTCATTAATTTTCTGTTCGCCGTATCTCATAGCCCCGTTATCTCCATAATAGACTATTTTCCCCGGTAAATTCCAAAATGTTGCTTTTATCATTTTTCCATTTTGATTTTCATCAAAATAGTACCAACTATTATTTATTTTCTGCTCTCCATATAACTTTTGAGTTCCCGAATAACAATATGTTGCGCCGTCTTCTTCTACTAAGTGTATTCCGTTTAATGTTCCAAAATCCATATTCAAATCAACTGCTGTTGTTATTCCATTGACGCTTCCTTTATCAGAGCACTGCCACATTAAATATTTCCCTGAATATGTACATTTATAATTATACTGAGCTACCCATTTTTTATAATTATTAAATGTTGCATCTGTCAAATAGTTAGTAAACCAATCTGTATTTGCGTATATTCCCACTGTATAACCAGCTGCTTCTATTTTATTACAAAATGTCTCTGCAATTTTTGCAATTTCTGCAGCACTTACTTTATTTCTCACTTTAATTTCTTCTAAATCATAATAAATAGGATATGTTAATTTTTTTCCCTCAATCAATCTCAATACATGTTCAGCTTCACTTGCTGCTTTTTGAACAGAATCAGCATAAGAATATATATACACACCATACGGTATTCCTAATCTTTCACATTCCGACACATTATAACTCCATTTTCTGTCATCTTGATTCGTCTGATTCATACCATATCCGCATCGGATAATCGCATAATTCACATCCGTATTTTTCACCTTGTTCCAATCAATCTGTCCGTTATGCTCACTTACATCTATTCCTTTCGCCACAACTCCTTCTATCTTTTGTCCCAAGCTGTTATAAAAATTACCATCAATATTTGTCCATGGCGCAACTGATCTTGCCGCATATCTCGCCGATCTACTATTTATTGAATCTTGAACTATTAACTTTCCGTTTTGATATCTCCAACTGTTTGCCTCATCTTTTTTTTCAGCCTCATTCAAGTCCGTTTCTTCCAATGATTGATTTTGCACATTTTCTTCATCATTATCGTCAGTCAATTCCTCTTGGGGATTTATATCATTATTCTCTGCATAACTCTCATCAGTTGTATTCTGTAACACATTCTCGTCACTAATTTCTGCATTATTCTCAATAGCATATGCATTACTAGGCATTCCAGAAACGCACATTATTCCCATCATTACTACTACACTCATTCTTATATATTTATTCTTTTTCATCCTTTTACCTTTCTTTAGTTCATTAGTCATTAATGCTATTATCTTTACTTGTTCTTTCACTGATAATATATCTCGGTCTATGCTTTACTTCCAAATAAATTTTTCCGATATACTCTCCCAGCACGCCTAAACAAACCAACTGAATTCCTCCGATAAAAGCAACAATACATACCATACTAGCCCATCCTGCAACAGTTTTCCCTAAAAGTGCCATAACAATTGACCATATTACTCCACAAAAACTTAATATTGCAATACAACTTCCTAAACAAGTTATCATTCTAATCGGTTTTATGCTCAGACTAGTAATTCCATCAAAAGCAAGTGCCAGCATTTTATTCAATGGATAATGGCTTTCCCCTGCAATTCTTTCATGCCTTTCATAATATACGGAAGTACTTTTAAATCCAACCAGCGGAAACATTCCTCTCAAAAATATATTAACTTCTTTATAATTCGAGAATTCGTTTAATACTCTGCTCGAGACCAATCGATAATCAGCATGATTAAAGACCACTTCTGCTCCCATTTTATTCATCAACCAATAAAATCCTTCTGCTGTAAATCGTTTAAAAAATGTGTCCGTATCCCTTTTGCTTCTTACTCCATATACAATTTCACTACCGTTAAGATATTCATCAACCATTAAATTCATTGCATTAATGTCATCTTGTCCATCACAATCTATTGAAATTGTTATATCGCACTCATCTTTTGCCTCCATTAATCCTGCCAGAACTGCATTCTGATGCCCTCTATTTCTGCTTTGGCTAATTCCGATATAATGTTTATTTTTTTTGGCTAAATCACTAATAATTTCCCATGTTTTGTCTTTACTTCCATCGTTGACAAACATTATTTTACTTGAATCATCAATTTTATCATTTTGAATTAATTCTGTTATTTTATCCAAAAACATTTCACATGTTATCGGCAAAACTTTTTCCTCATTATAACAGGGGATTATAATATACAAAGTTGGTTTTTTCATTATTGTCACCTTTCATCTACTTTCATTAAAGATATCTATACTACTGTTAATAATAGTATAATAATCCTTTCTTTTTTTATCAAGCGGTTTTATATTTTAATAGTATTTTATCAATCAAATTAGAATTCTATAAGAAACAAATCTTCAAGTACAATTTTCTTCACTTTTCAATTTTATTCCAAGACAAAAAACATCCCCCAAGCAGATTCAAATTATTATTTAGCTGCTCAAGGGATATTGTATTAATTCATTATTTCTGTATACTAATTTGATATGTTTTTTGTTGTCTGAGCAATATTATACAAATCACCGTTTCCATCGACAAGATATATATGGATATTATACGCTCCTTCCGGTGAATCATACCCACCTATATCGATGTTACCTTTCCACATGTTTCCATCATACATTGCCAATGGTACCCATTGAAGATCACTTTGATCATCATATTTCCATACAGCAGCCATAACAGACTGTATTCCCTTATCCGCATACTGTACTTTTTTTACTGTGATTGGAATTTCTTCTGTTTCAGCATTGTATTTTCCTGCCTTAGCCTTCGCTATCGGATCCGTCTGTGCAGCTATCTCTTCTTCATATTTTTTCTTATCTATCTGCGCCATCTGATTCAATAGTTTAGACTTTCTTTTCAATTCTTTTTCTTCTTTTTCGATTCCAAACCGCTCTGTTAAAGTCTGTTGTGTCGAATATAAATTTGTTCCAAGTCCCAGACGGTCACCTTCTATCTCAACTCCCATTGCTGCAAGTGTTGTCGGGAAATTGTCAAACGTTGTATAATTTCTTTTCTCATTAGTTTGTTTTTCTGCGCCGGCATTAATATATGTGGTGTAGACCCGTCTTTCGTAATCCTTATCCACATCCTCACAAAAATCACTGTCCATTGTTGGATGATCTCCTGATATGACGATCGTTGTATCTGCAGCAAAATCCTGCTGTTGTACCCAGTCAATAAATTCTTTTACCTGTCTGCTTGAACAAGCCATTACATTCGCATACTGATTATCTCCGAATGTATCCGGACAAATATCACATACATATCCATCTTCAAAATGTGTATCCACTGTCAGCATCGTAAGATTAAACGGATTATCCTGCTGAGACAGTTCTAATAATTTTTCTTTTGCAAATCCGAATAATTTTTCATCTTCATATCCCCACCAGACTTTATAATCTTCCGGAATCAGGCCATTATCATGTGCGTAATCGTAATCCATGATGTCATATTGACCATGATCTGTAAAGTATAATTTTCGTCCACCGAATGTTGCTTCTGAACCGATTAAAAGTGTCTGTGAATATCCTTCGTTTTGAAGAATATCTCCCAACGTTGTTATTCCCGGGAAAAATATATCCTGTGTATCCATACCATTTCCATCAATTGAGGTATTCAATGGCAACCCCGATGTCTGACCAAACATCGCTCCCATTGTCCAAGTTGTTCCCGGCATGGAATAGCCGCCATTCAATTTACTGCTTTTTCCTGAAAAATCCTCATTTTCCTGAGCAAGCTGTGTCAGCTCCGGGATCACATTTTGTTTAAATGCACCACCATTTTCTTTGTCCGCATACGTCATTTCCATTGATTCCAGGAAAATATATATCAAATTACGCTTCTGCTCTGGAAATGTAATATTTACACTTGATGGATCTACATAATTATCATCGATAAATGTGGAATATGTACTTTGTCCCTTCATATAATTTGAAACATCTAATCCACTCCATGTTACACCTACTGTAATCCCTGTCACTGCAACAGCCCCTGCAGAACATACTATAGCAATTTTCTTCAGGATTCCTGCATGCTTTCTATTTGCCGCTATTACAAAAAGAATACATCCCAAAATTAATATTGCCGGAACTGCACATTCATTACAATAGTCTTTGATCATATCGGTATTTGTACCCTCTAAAGGTGCTGTAAGATGATATACCAGTTCATCCATTGTCAGATTTGTCCATGTTTTAAACATCCATTTTGCACTGAATGCAAGAAGCGATGCTAACAACGCCAGTATTGTGCTTAAAACCAAACCTATCACTAAGATTATCTTATGTTTTTTCTTCATTATTCTTCTCTTTTCAATTATTTTTCGTATGTAGACGAAAAATATTATATATAATTTCCACAAGCGTTACAACCAAAATCATTAAAATTTTATCATTTTTTCACACTTTACGTAAGTTATTTCTTAAACACAACCAACCTCTGCCCCACATAATTGAATACCACAAATGCACCCATTCCAACCAGCATAGACAGGTTCTCCTGCACGCTCTTACTCTGATTATGAAGAATCCATGACACAACCGGCTTCGCCATCCCATATGCCAACAGATAACATATTGTAATATTTATCACGAACATTCCCAGTTGCTTCCAGGATTTTTCTTTATTCTGAAAGGTAAAGTATTTATTCAGGAAATAGCTCACAATACTTCCAACCACATAATTCGATGCAGAAGATACCCAGTAGCTCAGATGCAGTAAATTGTATGCCGCAAACATTACTCCTGTTCCTACTAATGTATTTATAACTCCAACCATGACAAATTTCCAAAATGTAATATCCAGCATGTTTTTAATCTTGTCCTTCATATGTTTTTCCCTTCTTCAGCTAAATTTTATTCCTTTCACACAACAAACGGCTCATGTCACACACAAGCCGCCTGTCCTATTTCCTTATTATTTTTTTACTCTCCAAGCCCGCTTTCGACCGCATCCACCATCGCTTTCATGGCCTCTTCTTCATCTTCTCCGTCGCAGATGAGTTCGATCTCATCTCCCGATTTCACGCATGCTCCAAGGACACTCAATACACTTTTCGCATTTGCTGCGGTGTCATCGTTATACATGAATTCTACTTTGCATTTGTATCTGCTTGCTATGTTACAGAACATCCCTGCAGGTCTGAGATGCAGTCCCGTCGGATTTGTTATTGTAACTTTCTGTCTGATCATAATGTATTCTCCCCATTTCTGTCTGTTATTCACTCTGGCCGTTCTGATTGTTTTCATCTGTCTTTGTCTGACTGCTGTTCTGGCTTTCACCCTGTGTTTTATTGCTCTGCTTTGATTTTTCAAGTGTGATCTCTACATTCACTTCATTCACAAGTGTGCAGCTATCCGGCAGTTCGACAGACACCGGAACGGTATATGTACCAGGTTCTGTATAATTCTTAAGATCAATGCTGACTTTCTTCGCAGGCGAGAACAGATTCAGCACATCATTCGGTCCCTTCACCTGTATCTCCAGATCAACGGTAGATCCGTAATTGATGCTCAGTCCGTCCGCTATATTCTCCAGGATGATCGATCCAGTCGATATCTCAAAGCTCTTTGTTCCCGGCTGTTGTACCTGGATGGATATTACCACCTTATTCGCATTCTCTTCCGCAAGGGACACCCCGCTCGGAAGATAAGAAGATATATCAATGGTCCGATCCGTTCTCTGTGTCAGATTTTCCAGCTCCAGGGCACTCGCCGGAATATTGATCTCCGAGATTCCTGCAAGTGTACTCTTATCACCTGTCACTTCCACTTCCTGTGGTTCTACCGTGATCTTGCCAAGTTTATACCCTTCTGCTGCCGACACCTCTGATGTATCCACTTTGAGCGGAACACTTTTCACCTGAAGCAGTTCTACTTCAACACTGACGCCTTCTTTTCCAAGGTTGTTTGCAAGAAGTGTCTGGTCGATCACGTTATTATTTGCATCATACAGTACCAGTTTTGCTTCTACCGTCTCATCTTCGGATAATCCGGATACGTTTGCTTCTGCTGTTACCTTTGCAATGTTGTTAATGATTCTCTTCGGACCGCGGAGTGTCACTTTTTCCGGAAGTGCTTTGAGACTTCCCACTTCATATCCGTTTCTTACCGTTCCGGTAGTTGTCGGTGTGATTGGGAAATTATTCTTCGCTTCCTCATCTATCTGGATCTGCAGATTTCTTGGATTTGCCGTTGCCTTTTCATATTTTCCTGTATATCCTTTGACCGTCACTTCAATCGGCACCTGTGTACGAAGCGTCAGTTCTTTCATGTTCGCTGTCGCAACAATATCCTCTGCCTTGATCTTATCCAGTACCGACCGCTGTGCTGTAACTGTTACATTAATTTCCTGCGTGTTGTCCACGATCTGATACGTATTATTATTGTCCGTAATCACTTCTTCATGCGTTACCTGCACCGGAATATTGGAAAATGTCTTGTCATCCACCGGGTCATCGATATTCACTACAACCAGCCATAAGAATGCCGCAATCAGGAAAGCCAGTATTTTCAGCGCAAGATTCTTAGTTATTCTTTTTCGCATGCTTCCGCCATCCTTTCCACATTGCCTTTATTCTGTTGGTTTCACTGCTCTTATGCTGTACCTCTTCCAGTTTCACACGAAGTTCTGCTTCATTGATACTTCTTGTAAGCTGTCCTCCCTGTGCGACCGACACAGCTCCTGTCTCTTCTGATACCGTAATGACCAGTGCATCACTGACTTCGCTCATTCCTACTGCCGCACGGTGTCTGGTGCCCAGATCCTTGCTGATCCCCATATTATCCGAGAGAGGAAGATAGCAGGTCGCCGAGACGATCCTGTCACCTCTTACGATGATTGCACCATCATGAAGCGGTGTATTATGTTCGAAGATATTGATCAGCACCTGACTCGATACCAGACAGTCCATCTGGATTCCGGTGCTTTCATATTCCGTAAGCCGTATTGCCTGTTCTACGACGATCAGGGCACCTGTCTTGACTTTTCCCATGGCAAAGCATGCACGGATAATATCCTCTCTTGTCTCTTCACTGAAACGTATCTCCCGGTTCTGTTCAAAAGGAACAACCGATGTCAGGAATTGCTTTTCTCCCAGTTTTTCCAGTGCTCTCCGCAGTTCCGGCTGAAATACTACAATTGCCGCTGTAGCCATGACCGTCAGTGAATTTCTTGCGATGAACAGGATCGTATGCATCTTGAATATAGCTGCGAGAAGAATAAATCCCGCAAGTACAATGATTCCTCTGAGCAGCATCCAGGCTTTCGTATTCTTTATCCATATGATGATCTGATAGATCAGAAAAGTGAGAATCAGAACTTCTATGATATCTGTGATATGCACGCTCGGAATATAAAGTCCAATTCCATATTTATCAATAAAATCTGCAATTGTCTGTTCCATTCCTCTCACCTCCCTGCATGGTTTTTAATGTTTTTTCTGTCTTTCTATCTTTTTCTGCGCTTGCCTGCATGAAATTCATTTTCCAGGCTCTGTGTCAGAAGCATCTTATCTACATCTTTCATGTCATGTTTCTTCGGTGCCGGTCCTCTCTTCGGCGAATGCTTTCTTGCCTGACTTGCCCGGATCTGTGCCGGACTTCTGTAGTCCGCATCACCGTATGACGGTTTCCGTTCTGTTTCTCTTTTCTGTCCATGTCCCGCATGCACTTCCAGATCGATGGCTTTTGTCTCTTCTTCTGTCGGCTCCTGTGACAAACGTTTTACCGCTTCTGCATCGATGATCTCCGTCTCCTGACGTTCATTGATCTTCTTTACCGTCTTCTCCGGCGTTGTCATGGCAACCTTCGGTATTGCTTTTACATAATAGTAATATTCATCGTCTTCAAACTGCAGACGTTCACTTCTTGCATAATCTACCGAGAACAGGAATAATTCCAACACAAGTCCTACAACAGCTGCCACAATATTTCCTGTGATCAGCGGACCATAGGAGGTGTTTACGCCCAGTGCAATACTTCCCATTGCTGTTACAACCACATTGGCAATTGCTCCCGCAATAATCCCGATCTTCCAGGCATGATCCAGTTCCTGTCTGCGGATGGTATAAATGACAAAAAATCCAATGATAAATGCAACAATGTAGATCCACATTTCTTTATTCTGGAACACTTTCTGTACGTATGTACTAATCTCTGAAAGCATTGCCTTACTTCCGGACGTCTTAGATGCCGCACTCATTTTCTTAAGATATTCAATCATATAATATACAATGGTTCCACATCCCATCGGTACAAGACTTACCGGTGTATAGATCAACGCACATGCAACCGGTACCACAAACGGTATCTTAAATGCAAATGCAATTGGTGTCAGAAGCACAACAAATGCCATCTTCGGTGCCAGTCTGATATAAAATATATACATGATCAGGAAAATCAGTGCAGACACTACGAATATACCTATGGACGCTGCCAGTGTATGTGCAAGCAGCAGTATCGTTGCAAGTACCACCATAACCGCCGGCGGAAGGAATGTAGCAACCACAGCCAGCCCCAGAGAGATCACCGGTGAAGAAAGTGATTTCATAAATCCTGTATTCTGATTGATCATCGTAAATGTTATCATTGCCAGTATGAACTGAAAAGCTTTGTCAAACGACTTGGAATGCTTCCCATAAACCGCTTCTATTCTTTCACGTATTACATATATATTGTCCATCTATCTTTTCTCCTTTTCATACATTTTCAGCAGTTGAATCAGATTGTGATTATACTTTTTCACTCTTTTTCTTGCCTTTTTGTGTTTCTCATTATAAATGTGACTGGCAATTCCACAATATACGATCACCACACCCACATAACCTGCCAGAATGATCAGAAAAAGGAACAGGATCAGACCATTCGACATATTACTCATTATGTCCTCCACACCGGCCAGTAAAAGCAGCGCCACCAGACACACATAACCGACTGATACGCTCAGAAATGCATATATAACGTGCAGGCTTGCATAATCTTTTCTATAATAGGAACTGATCTTAAAATCTTCTTTTCCATAAGTCTCTTCATAGAGAGCAAGCTTTGTCATTAATTTTACTTTTCTCTCATCTAACATATATCCACCTCAACATGATATTAATTCCATTAAAAACATCATTTTAAGTATAACAAATATCAGTACCCTTGTCCAATACTTATAGTTAAAAAATAAACCTTCTCCACGCCTTTTTCCTTTAATGCTTTTGCCGCTGCATCCAGTGTATTGCCGGTTGTATATATGTCATCCACCAGCAGTACCTTCCGGACAGGGCGAAATGACGCTGTTACCGCAAATGCATTTTTCAGATTCTTTTTTCTCTCATTATGTCCAAGTTTCTTCTGCGGACTGGTCTTCCTTCTTCTTGCCAGGCTTCTACTGTCCACCGGAATACGCAGCATCCTTCCCAGATTTTCCGCAAGGATCTGTGCCTGATTATAGCCTCGTTTTCTACGTCTTGCCCGGTGCAGCGGGACCGGCATGATCACATCCGGGTTCCAGCGCCGGATTTCTTTCTGAAAATTTTTCACGAGTTCCTGACTGTACAGTTCCCCGTATCTTCTCTGATTGTGGTATTTGAACTGATAGATAGATTGATTCACAGGCGCTTTATGGTTCCATAAGCTTAATCCCTGCTCATAATAATGATGTGTATGCATACAGTCATAACAGTATTCCTTTTCCATACTACGGATCTGCTTGCCGCATTGCATACATCTTGGTTCTCTGATTCTTAAGGATTCCAGCCTTTCCCTGCATTCTGTACAGATGCCCTCTTTACAGACTTTCTGACAAAATGGACAGGTTTCCGGCCAGAACAGAACAATTATATTTTCTTTGATATCCTGTATGATACTTTTATTCATTAAATTCACGGATTCGCTCTGCGAGACTCGTATTGCGGTTCTGCTGGTTTGTGTTTTGTATCATCTCCTGAAATACGCTTTCACTTCCGATCACCGTCACACATTTTCTCGCTCTTGTGACAGCTGTATAGAGCAGATTTCTATAATAAAGCTGTCTTGGTCCCTGTAACAAAGGGATAATGACTGCGGGATATTCGCTTCCCTGTGCCTTATGGATTGTGATCGCATAAGCCAGTTCCAGTTCATCCAGCAGATTGTATGGATATTTTACCTGCTTCTTTTCATCATATTCGACCGTCACGTTCTCTTCATATGTATTGATCTTTTTGATAATCCCCATATCTCCGTTAAATACACCGATCCCCTTATCGATCGTCATTCCGTACCGGGTGGTGATCTCCCATTCAATCTGGTAATTATTCTTGATCTGCATCACCTTATCCCCCTCACGGAACAGATGATCTCCATATTCTTTTTCCTGTTTGCCCGGCTTCGGCGGATTCAGGTATTCCTGCAGGATCTTATTGATCCGTTCCACTCCGAGCAGGCCCTTTCGCATCGGTGTCAGCACCTGAATGTCTGCCTCTGATGCAGATACGAATTTTGGAAGTTTCTTCTGGATCAGTGTAATGATATTACTGATGATCATATTTGTATCATCACGTTTCAGAAAGAAGAAATCCATGCTTTTGTTATCCAGCACAACCGGCTCACCCCGGTTGATCTTGTGGGCATTGACGATAATATCACTTTCGCCCGCCTGCCGGAATATCTTTGTAAGCTTTACCACCGGAAAACATCCGGAGGAAATAATGTCTTTCAGTACGCTTCCCGGTCCTACACTCGGAAGCTGGTTCACATCTCCCACCAGAATCACACGGGTTCCCGGCACGATCGCATTCAGCAGTGCATACATCAACGGCAGATCTACCATTGACATCTCGTCTATGATGATCACATCTGCCTCCAGTGGATTCTCTGCATTTCGCTGGAAACCGCCAATCGTCTCATCATCCGGATTGCCGGATACTTCCAGCAGCCGGTGAATCGTCTGTGCCTCACATCCGGTCGCCTCTGTCATACGCTTTGCTGCTCTCCCGGTCGGTGCTGCCAGATAGATGTCCAGTCCTTCGCTTTCGAAGAAATGAATCATCGCATTGATGGTCGTTGTCTTACCGGTACCCGGTCCTCCGGTCAGTATCATCAGACCATGCCTGACTGCTTCCATTACTGCATCTTTCTGCATCTCGTCCAGATACAGTTCTGTATTCTTTTCAATCTGATTGATCCTGTGAAGAAGTGTCACATCGGCTGCTTCAAAATCGAGATTCAGATCATGCAGCATCTTCGCAGTGTTCAGTTCCATATAATAATAGTGAGAAGTATACACTCTCACCCCCTGCTCTGACTGCTTCATGACGATCTTCTTTTCCATCATAAGATCCATAAGATACTTTTCCATATCCTGTATCTGTACTCCGAGAAGGTCTCCCGTCTCTTTCAGCAGCACGTCCTGATACAGATAGACGTGTCCTTCATTCACACTCTGTTGCAATGTATAGAAGATTCCGCTCCGGATCCGGAAATCGGAATCTGTATGTATGCCAATCTTCATTGCAATCTCGTCGGCTGTCTTAAATCCCACTCCCGGCACATGGTCTGCCAGATGATACGGATTCTCCTCTATCGTGCGATAGACATTACGTCCGTAATGCTGATAGATCTTTGCTGCCAGTGTTGTAGAAATGCCGAACTTCTGCAGATAGATCATTGCCTGCCGCATATCCTTCTTCTCTTCTACCTGTGAAGCGATCTCTCTTGCTTTCCGTTCACTGATTCCTTTGATCTCTGCCAGCCGTTCCGGCTCCTCTTCGATGATCCGGAAGGTATCTTCTTTGAATTTTTTCACTATCTTTCCCGCCAGAGAAGCGCCGACTCCTTTGATCGCACCGGAGCCCAGATATCGTTCAATGGATACCAGATCTTCCGGCTCACATATCTCTGATTCTTCCACAGCGAACTGAAGGCCATACATCTTATGCGTTGTATAGCCTCCTTTCAGTCTTAACAGTTCACCTTCTTCAATATAATGAAAACTGCCGACACAGGTCACTTCGCCATCTGAATTATTCAGATGGAATACCGTGTACCCGTTGTCTTCATTGCGGTAAACAATGTGTTCTACATATCCTTTTATTTCTTCCATTCGATTTCACTCACCCGGATTCCTATCTGAATCTAGATTCCTTTTCTGTCACCCATGAACTCTACGTATTCTCCGGTTCCAATGGCAACAACCTTCATCGGATCATCCGCCGTCATCGTGTTGATGCCTGTCTTTTCCTCGATCAGTTCTTCCATACCACGTAACATAGATCCGCCTCCGGTCAGCATAATCCCTCTGTCAAGGATATCTGCGGAAAGCTCCGGTGGTGTTCTCTCCAGCACGCTGATAACAGCCTCTACGATCTGTCCCGTTGTCTCCCGGAGTGCTTCTTCTGTCTCTGTCGAAGTTACCGTTACCGTCTTCGGAAGTCCCGTTACTAAGTTTCTTCCTCTGACTTCCAGCGTCTCATCTTCGATCAGTGGATAGGTTGTACCGATCTTGATCTTAATATCTTCCGCTGTTCTTTCACCGATCAGAAGATTATGTTTCTTTCGCATATAGCGGACGATCGCCTCGTCAAAATCATCTCCGGCAATCTTCAGGGATGTATTTACAACCGTTCCGCCAAGTGAGATGACTGCAATATCGGATGTACCCCCGCCGATATCAACGATCATATTACCGCATGGCTTTGAGATATCGATTCCCGCACCGATTGCTGCCGCAACCGGTTCTTCGATCAGATGTACCTCTCTTGCTCCTGCTGCATAAGTCGCTTCCTCCACTGCCTTACGCTCTACTTCTGTAACCCCGCTTGGTACACAGATACTGATCCTCGGCTTCTTGAATGTACGCTTTCCAAGTGTCTTCTGCACGAAATATTTGATCATTTTTTCTGTTACTGTATAGTCTGATATCACGCCCTGTCTCAAAGGTCTGACTGCCACAATATTTCCCGGAGTTCTTCCAAGCATCAGTCTTGCTTCTTCTCCGATCGCCTTGATTGCATTCGTATCTCTGTCATACGCTACAACAGAAGGCTCTTTTAAAATAACACCCTTTCCTTTTACATACACCAGTACGCTGGCGGTTCCCAAATCAATTCCAAGATCTACTGACATTCCCAATTCTCCCTTCATCAAGCTGTCTATATTCCTATCTTTGGTGAGATATGATTATATCACATGCTATTTTTGAGCATGTTCCCATTATAATCAAAATCATTTAAAATAAAAAGACCCATTTTGCTTAAATCTTTATGAACCTTTTTACATAAATATTACAATATGACGAATCCGGACGATGCATTGAACAAAATGTCATATTTCTACCGTTCCAGCATTGGTTTTATATACTTTCCTGTATAAGATACCGGACTTTCTGCAACTTCTTCCGGTGTTCCCTCTGCGATCACGGTTCCGCCTTTGTCACCGCCTTCCGGACCGATATCGATGATATAATCTGCGGTCTTTATCACATCCAGATTGTGCTCGATCACAATGACTGTATTCCCATCTTCTGTCAATCTGCGCAGAATCTCTGTCAGCTTATGCACATCGGCAAAATGCAGTCCCGTCGTCGGCTCGTCCAGAATATAGATTGTCTTTCCCGTACTTCTCTTGCTCAATTCTGTTGCCAGCTTGATACGCTGGGCCTCCCCGCCGGACAGCGTTGTAGACGGCTGTCCCAGACGGATATAAGAAAGCCCGACATCATATAAGGTCTCCATCTTTCTTCGGATACTTGGTACATTTTCAAAGAAATGCATTGCTTCTTCTACGGTCATGTCCAGAACATCATAGATATTCTTTCCTTTATATTTCACTTCCAGCGTCTCTCTGTTGTAACGTCTTCCCTTGCAGACTTCACACGGGACATAGACATCCGGCAGGAAATGCATCTCGATCTTGATGATTCCATCTCCGCTGCAGGCCTCACATCGTCCTCCTTTGACGTTAAAACTGAATCTTCCTTTTTTATAGCCTCTTGCTTTTGCATCCGGTGTTGCTGCGAACAGATCCCTGATCAGGTCAAATACTCCGGTATAGGTTGCCGGATTGGATCTCGGAGTCCGCCCGATCGGAGACTGGTCGATGTTAATCACCTTGTCCAGCTGTTCCAGTCCCTCGATGCCTTTGTGTCTGCCCGGAATGGTTCTTGCACGGTTCAGGTCTCTTGCCAGACGTTTATAGAGGATCTGGTTCACAAGGGAGCTTTTTCCCGAACCGGACACACCGGTAACACAGGTCATCACGCCAAGCGGAAACTTCACATCTATGTTCTTCAGGTTATTTTCCTGTGCTCCGAGTACTTTCAGCCATCCGGTCGGTTTTCTTCTTATCTCAGGAACCGGAATCCTGATCCGCCCGCTCAGATAGGCCCCAGTTACAGAATTTTCATTCCGCATGATTTCTTCCGCATTTCCGGTTGCAACTACTTCACCGCCATGTTCTCCCGCTCCCGGTCCGATATCCACGATAAAGTCTGCTTCTCTCATAGTATCTTCATCATGCTCGACCACGATCACGGAGTTTCCGAGATCCCGCAGATGTTTTAAGGTTCCAAGCAATTTATCATTGTCTCTCTGATGCAGTCCGATACTTGGTTCATCCAGGATATATGCCACACCTACGAGTCCGGAACCGATCTGTGTTGCCAGACGGATTCTCTGTGCCTCTCCTCCCGAAAGTGTTCCGGTCGATCTTCCAAGTGTCAGATAATTAAGTCCAACATCCATCAGAAACTGGATTCTGGAATTGATCTCCTTTAAAATCTGTCCGCCGATCAGCAATTGCTGGTTCGAAAGTTTCAGTTCTTTTAAAAAGATCTGCAGTTTTTCAATTGACATACCTGTCAGTTCGGAAATATTTTTATCTCCTACCGTAACCGCCAGTGCTCCCGGCTTCAGGCGCTGGCCTTTGCACGCATGACACGGTGTGATATTCATAAACTCTTCGTATTCTGCTTTCATCGTTTCCGACGAAGTCTCTCTGTATCGGCGCTCCACATTGCGGATCAGGCCTTCGAATGCCACATCATAGACTCCTTCTCCGCGCTGCCCTTTATAATATACCTTCACTTCTTTGCCGTTTGTCCCATGGATCAGGACATCATGGACTTCCTTCGGATAGTCCTCAAACGGTGTATCTAATGAAAAGCCATATTTTTTGCTCAGCGCATCCAGGATCGCATACGTGAAGCTCTTTTTATCCGTGCAGGACTGCCATCCCATAACAGTGATCGCACCTTCGCTGATACTGAGACGTTTATCCGGAATCATCAGGTCTTCGTCAAATTCCATCTTGTATCCCAGTCCAAAGCACTCCGGACATGCGCCGAACGGGTTGTTGAATGAAAAACTTCTCGGTTCGATCTCTTCAATACTGATTCCGCAGTCCGGACATGAGAAGCTTTCGCTGAACTGTACCGGTTCCCCGCCGATCACATCCACAGTCATCAACCCTTCCGCAAGATTCAGTACATTTTCGATGGAATCGGTTAGACGCTGTTCGATGCCCTCTTTTACTACCAGACGGTCTACAACAATCTCTATATTGTGCTTGATGTTCTTATCCAGTGTGATCTCTTCCGACAGTTCGTACATATTACCATCGATCCTGACACGGACATATCCGCTCTTCCTGGCGCGTTCCAGTAATTTTGCATGGGTTCCCTTTCTGCCTCTTACGACCGGTGCCAGCAGCTGTATCTTGGTTCTTTCCGGAAATGCCATCACCTGTTCTACCATCTGATCAACCGTCTGTTTCTTAATCTCGCGCCCACATTTCGGACAATGTGGAATTCCTGCTCTTGCATATAATAACCGGAAATAATCATAGATTTCCGTTACCGTTCCTACGGTAGATCTTGGATTGCGGTTCGTAGATTTCTGATCAATGGAAATAGCCGGAGACAAACCTTCTATGCTTTCTACATCCGGTTTTTCCATCTGTCCCAGGAACTGTCTGGCGTAAGAAGACAGTGATTCCATATATCTTCTCTGTCCTTCCGCATAAATTGTATCAAACGCCAGTGATGATTTTCCTGATCCGCTGAGACCGGTCAGTACCACCAGTTTGTCTCTTGGTATGTCTACGTCTACATTCTTCAGATTGTGTTCATTTGCTCCTCTGATCTTGATATATTGTCTTGAATCTTTTTCCTGTGGCATGTGAGTGTATGATCTCCTTTTTCTATATCTTTATTTCCTGTAGTGTCTTCTTAAGCTCTATTAACTTATCCCTGAGTTCTGCTGCAGCCTCAAAGTTCAGATCTGCTGCAGCTTTCTTCATCTGCTTCTCCAGCTCTTTGATCAGCTTCTCTAATTCTTTCTCACTCATGGACTCCGGATCTTTTTCCATCTGTAATTCAGAAGCCGCCACTTTCCGGGATACTGAGATCAGATCCCTGACTGCTTTCTGAATCGTCTTCGGTGTAATACCATATTCTTCGTTATATGCCATCTGTACTTCACGTCTTCTCTGCGTCTCATCCAGTGCTGCACGCATGGAATCTGTGATCGTATCTGCGTACATGATAACATGTCCTTCTGCATTACGCGCCGCACGGCCGATCGTCTGGATCAGAGACGTCTCGGAACGCAAAAATCCCTCTTTATCCGCATCCAGGATCGCAACCAGTGTGATCTCCGGAATGTCCAGTCCTTCCCGCAGAAGATTAATGCCGACCAGAACATCGAATACATCCAGGCGCATATCTCTCACGATCTCTGTACGTTCCAGTGTATCAATATCCGAATGCAGATACCGCACGCGTATTCCAAGCTCACGCATATAATCAGTAAGATCTTCTGCCATGCGTTTGGTCAGCGTTGTTATCAGTATTTTGTTTTTATTGGCAATCTCTTTATTCACTTCTCCGATCAGATCATCGATCTGTCCTTCTACCGGCCGCACTTCTACTTCCGGATCCAGCAGTCCGGTCGGCCGGATCACCTGCTCGGCTCTTAAAAGTTCATGCTCTTCTTCATATTTCCCCGGTGTTGCAGACACGAACATGACCTGATCGATCTTACTTTCAAATTCCTCAAAACTTAGCGGACGGTTGTCCAGTGCCGATGGCAGACGGAATCCATACTCTACCAGTGTGCGCTTTCTCGACTGATCGCCGTGATACATACCGCCAATCTGCGGAACCGTCTTGTGCGACTCATCGATCATTATGATAAAATCATCCGGGAAGTAATCCATCAATGTATTCGGCGGCTGCCCCGGAGCAAGTCCTGCCAGATGCCTGGAGTAGTTCTCAATCCCTGAACAGAATCCGGTCTCGCGCATCATTTCTATATCAAAATTCGTACGTTCTGCAATTCTCTGTGCTTCCAGAAGCTTCCCTTCTGCTTTGAAATATTTTACCTGTTCTTCCAGTTCAATCTCGATATTTTTTATTGCTTTCTCCATACGTTCCTTCGGTACAACGTAATGGGAAGCCGGGAATATTGCAATATGATTCAATGTATTTTTAATCTCTCCGGTAAGCATGTCTATCTCTGAGATCCGGTCAATCTCATCTCCGAAGAATTCCACCCGGATAGCCGTATCGCCCCGGTCTGCCGGTACAACTTCTACCGTATCGCCTCGTACCCGGAATGTTCCGCGCTTGAAATCCATATCATTTCTGTCATATTGAATGTCTATCAGCTGGCGCAAGACTTCATCTCTGTCCTTCTCCATCCCCGGACGGAGCGATACCATCATCTGTTCAAAGTTTTCCGGTTCACCAAGACCATAGATGCAGGAAACGCTGGCAATTACGATCACATCCCTGCGCTCGATCAATGCTGCCGTTGCCGATAATCTCAGCTTATCAATCTCTTCATTCACGGAGGAATCCTTCGCAATGTAGGTATCTGAGGATGGGACATAAGCCTCCGGTTGGTAGTAATCATAGTAGGAGACAAAATATTCCACTGCGTTATTTGGGAAGAACTCTTTAAATTCTCCGTATAACTGCGCCGCCAGTGTCTTATTATGCGCTATAACCAATGTCGGCTTATTAATCTGCTGAATGACATTTGCCATAGTAAATGTCTTACCCGAACCTGTAACGCCAAGCAGTGTCTGGCACTGATTTCCTTCTTTAAAACCTCTGACCAGATCCTCGATTGCCTGCGGCTGGTCGCCGGTTGGTTTGTATTGTGATACTAATTCAAAATGATCCATGTGATTTCTCCTGAGCCGCTCTAATCTTGCGGTGATATTTTAGAAATAGTAGTTGTATTCTTAGTATTGTTACTTGTATAGTATATCATTCAGGAGAAAAAAAGTACAGAACTAAACCGAATGTTTGTTCTGTACTTTTTTATTACTTTTATTTTATTATCAAAAATGCCGAACACTTTTTCGCATTTCATGATATACTTAAATCAGTTTTTACACGGATACAAGGAGAAGCAGATTATGAAAAAACTCAGAATCTTATGGGGAATTTTAAAACGTACACGGGCAGATCATATTCTTTTAGGTTTTGTCCTCTTCCTTCTGGCCGATGCCGCCGTTATCCAGCTTGTCGAACCGGATATCCACCGCTATGGTGATGCGCTGTGGTATTGTTACGCCGTCATCTCTACCGCCGGATTTGGAGACATTGTTACCGTCACACTGATTGGAAAGATCTGTTCCGTCCTGCTCACTATTTACACTATTTTTGTCGTTGCGATCGTCACAGGTGTTGTCGTAAACTTCTACACACAACTGGTTGAAATGCAGCAAAAAGAAACACTTGCTATGTTCATGGATAAGCTGGAACGACTCCCGGAGCTTTCAAAAGAGGAGCTGGAACATATCTCGCAGAAAGTCCGCAAATTCCGATAAAAAATACCCGCTGTCAGTATGTATTTCTGTTTACATCGTTGAAACACATACTGATAACAGGTATTTTTTCACTATACTTCTTTTCCCATCTTCTTTACACATTTACTTCCCACTGCTGCCGCAATAAATATCCATATAAATATTTTCACCGGAAAACACAGGAACAAAAGCATGGTCACTGCCAGCGGCTTCTTCATAATACCGCCCAGAAGCGTCGATGTTACAACCGCTGCCGCAAATACAACATGACTGTCCCCCTGCTGTCCGAAGAACAGCATTGCAAGTCCGTATCCCAGACACACTCCCGCAAAAATAACCGGGAAAAAATGTCCTCCTTTTAATCCAAACTGGATACAGAGATTTGTCAATATGATTTTCAGAAATGCTACGCCGATCAATGCTATTGCCATATAACCGGCATACTCTTTCATAAGGACACCCATCTGCTCTTCTCCCGAAAACATCACTGCCGGTATCAACATTCCGATCACACCCAGACATAGCCCCGCCAGAATTTCTTTTACGACACCCGGAATTTTTCCGGCAATGATTCCGGTTACCGTGTGTGTCGTCTCATAAAAATATGCAAGCACACATCCACAGAACATATACACAAGCATCATCACATAATCGATTCTCTGTACCGCAAATGTATCAAATGACGGAAAACCGGACATTCCTCCGCCCAGCAAAGCGGAAAGTCCTGCATAACTTCCGGTTCCGGCTGCAAGTGCAATTCCATATATGAAGATCTTCGATCCCCGGCCCGGTTCTGCCAGCTGCATATCCGGATCTTCCTCCACCTCAAAGATTCCAAATAACGGTGCATGAAATAACACACTAAGGGAAACGGCTGCACCGATCTGTGAATATTCCTTTGTATGCTGTTTTGCAAATTTCAGATTCTCTCCTGCCCAGTAACATAAGCCTACGATAATCCCGGTAAGTCCTGCCTCAGGACCTACACTGCTTCCGATCAGAAGCGGCAGCAGTGCTGCGATCATCATGACCAGCATATTTTTATATTCGTATCTTTTTTCTTTCTTTACTTTTCCCATGACGGTTTCCATATCTTCCGGATAATCCCCGTATAACTTTCGAAATATCCCGATAATGGCTCCGCCCACAGTACACACGAGCACTGTATAATACGGAATATGGATTCTTGCCGGTATCCACTCCCATATCATTTCTGTTCCTGTTGCCATGATCTTCAGCAATGCCCAGACCAAAGCTCCCGCCACAGTTCCTATGACCGCACAGAATGCCCATAATTCCAATTGGTTTTTTATTTTGATCTTCTGTATATTCTTTTCCATAATCCACTCTTATCCGGTTCTTTTATCTCTTCTGCTCCTTCTCGTCTCTTACCTGCGGGATCAGTGATGCCGCAAGTTTTCCTTTGCCGCGGTGCTTCAGATATAGAATTCCGATGATCGAGAACACCACCGCTCCGATAAAATTCACCATCAGATCTTTCATCGTATCCACTATTCCGATATCCAGATATCCACCCAGATTCCATTTTTCGCCATTGATCACCACTGACTGGATGTCCACATGCACCGGGACATTTGCACCTGTCGGGTTGAGTTTCACAGAGCTGATCGATGGAAGGATCCAGTCTTTCTGCATATCCAGTCCGAAGAACCAGTCCATTGAAAATTCAAAGAACTCCCACAATACACCGACTGTCATCGAAAAACAAAATGCAAAAAATGCCACGAAATACGGAGACATCTTAATCGAGAACCGGTCACTTCTGTTAAACAGGTCGATCAGTGCAAATCCAATTGCAGCCATAAGAAAACCATTTGTTGTATGTAAAATAGTATCCCAAACAGGAATCTTTACATAAAATGCGTTGATCTCTCCCAGTATTTCTGCCGAAAAGATAAAGATCAGAATCACCGTCTCCAGTCCTACCGGAATCGTTACTCCCAGTGTCTGATCTAATACAGCGGGTACCATGAACAAAAACAGGGTCAGAATTCCCAGAAACATATTGTGGTAATTTCCCAGGAAAAACTGTCTGACTACCGACAGTATAACGAGAACCGTCAGCACCATCTGAATTTTCGTCCTTTCCTTTTTCAAATTCATTCCTTTTAGATTCATAACTTTTCTCCATCTCTTTTCTTAATATATTTTTCATATTTTTTATCCGTATTTCTACGTTCACTAATATCATATCATATTTTTGCTGTCAGGCCTGAAAAAAAAGTCCTTAAACAAGAATTTATACATCCGGCAACAGCCGGCATCACGATTCCTGCCTAAGGACTTTTTTATTTTTTAATTATCTTCAGATTAATCCTGCAAATTCATTTTATTCAAATGACTGCTCTGTACGGTTGATGATCTCATCCTGTAACGGTTTGCTTAAGTTACGGAAGAAGTCACTGTATCCGGCAACACGAACGATCAGGTCTCTGTAATCATCCGGATGTTTCTGTGCTTCGATCAGTGTCTGTCTGTCGATGACATTGAACTGAATGTGATGTCCGTCCATTGCAAAGTAGCTGCGGATCAGGCTTGACATATTCTCAAGACCTTTTTCTCCGGCAACAACATCAGGCGTAAACTTCTGGTTCAGAAGTGTTCCTGCTGTTGCAAGATGATCCATCTTAGAGCATGACTTGATAACAGCTGTAGGTCCGTTTGTATCAGCGGACTTCTCTGGTGAGATACCTTCTGATACAGGCACATTCGCTTTTCTTCCGTTTGCAGTTGCTCCGATCACTTCTCCGAAGTATACGTGGCATGTAGTAGGAAGCATATCTACTCCGTATTTTCCGCCTCTCATGGTCGGACGTCCTGTGATCAGGTCATGATACAGGTTGAATACATCCTGCATAACAGCATCTGCATAATCATCATCGTTACCATACTTCGGTGTCTTGTCATGCACCATACGGAAGATTGCATCATAACCTTCGAAGTTATGATCCATAGCTTCAAGCAGCTCTTCCATTGTGAAATTCTTCTTATCGAATACATTATACTTAACAGATGTGATACAGTCTGTAACTGTTCCGATACCTACACCCTGGATATAGTTTGTATTGTATCTTGCTCCACCTGCATTGTAATCTTTTGCATTGCTGATGCAGTCATTTGTTACCACTGACAGACAAGGTGCCGGCATATTTTCTGCATATAATTTCTCGATCACATTATTTCCGCGAATCTTAATATCAATAAAATGTTTCAGCTGTTTCTGGAATGCATCCCATAATTCATCATAAGACTTGAAATCTTTTGCTTCACCGGTCTTAAGGCCGAGCTGTTTTCCGGATTCCTTGTCAAATCCATTATAAAGTGTCAGCTGGAATACTTTTGGAATATTCAGGTATCCGGTCAGGATATATGCTTCACTTCCCCATGCTCCTGTCTCAACACATCCTGAAGATCCGCCGCGGCGTGCATCTTCCAGTGATTTTCCTGCATTGATAAGCTCCATAGTCTGTGCTTCCGTGTTATAGAATGCCGGCTGTCCCCATCCCTTTCTTGAGATCTCGCATGCTCTCTTCAGGAAACGTGCAGGAGTCTTCTTACTGATCGTTACGTTAGAGTTTGGCTGAACCAGCTTCATCTCATCCATACAATCAAGGATCAGGTAGCTGACTGCATTGACACCATCACGTCCGTCCGGTGTAACTCCTCCTGTATTGATATTTGCAAAGTCTGTGTATGTGGCACTTTCTTTTAATGTGATACCTACTTTAACCGGTGCAGGCTGATTGTAGAATTTTACCCATAAGCACTCTAACAGTTCTTTTGCTCTCTCATCATCCAGAATTCCTGCTTCTGTATCTGCTTCATAATATTTGATCAGATGCTGGTCAAGACGTCCCGGGCTGAATGCATCCCATGGGTTCAGTTCTGTTGTAACTGCCAGATGTGTAAACCAGTATAACTGGATTGCCTGCCAGTATGTCTGTGGTGCATGTGCAGGTACAACCTCCAGGTTGGCTGCGATCTGTTTTAATTCTTCTTTACGTACCGGATCAGCCTCTTTTTCTGCCATCTCCAGTGCTAATTCATGATATCTCTCACCAAGAACGATCACTGCATCACAGGAAATATCCATGGCTTTTAACTCTTCCATTTTATCCAGTGCATCCGGATCATTCATAAAATCAAGAGCATCCATTGTCTTTTTGATCTTCTCTTTGTAGTCCAGATATCCTGTTGTAAATACCTGTTCTCCACCACATGTATGTCCAGGTCCTCTCTGCTCCATAAACTCTGTGAACATACCTGCTGCATAACAGTCGTTCCATTCCGGAGTCATGGAAGCCAGAAGTCTCTCTCTCATAGTTCTTCCCTTCCAGAATGGGATGATCTCTTCTGCCTGGAGTTTTCTGTCTTCTTCTGTTGTGTGGAAGGATACCAGATCACGCTCGCTCATAACTGTCATATCTTCAACACTGTGACAGCAAAGTTCCGGGAATGTCGGAGATGCCTGTGGGTCTTTTCCTTTCTCTCCTACGATCAGCTCACCGTCTCCAAGGTAAAGTGTCTTCTTGGAAAAATACTCTTTTAACACCATAGATCTCATAACCGGGATAGAATATTTTCCGTCATTTTCTCTGTAAAAATCTGTTTCGATTTTTGCTCTTTCCAGATCGATATGTACCGGTGTTGTAACACTCAGTTCTCTTAACTTCTGGATTCTTTCGTTCATGCCTCTTTTTTCAGCCATTGTTTTAACCTCCTATCTTTGTGTTAGAAAAACCTGCTTCCTGGAAGAGTTTCACAAACCCTTCCATCTCTTCTTTTGTCGGTGCATTCAAGTCGTTACCTTTATATTCCATATCCAGCTTCGGATATTTACTGCTTCCCGTGTTATGATACGGCAGTAAATTAACCTGTGCCGGGTGAATATCGTGTTCTTTCAGGAAACGGATCGTCTCTTTCATATTCTCTTCGTTTCCATTTACTTCCTTAACAGTAGGAATACGGATGTATATCCTTGCTCCTGCATCTGAAAGTTTTACAAGATTATCCAGGATCAGTTTATTGTCTACTCCGATATATTGCTTATGTAATTCCGGATCCATTACCTTTACATCATATAAAAATGTATCGACATATGGAAGTATTGCTTCGAACTTCTCATACGGAACATATCCGCATGTATCAATTGTAAGCGATACTTCTTCTTTCTTCAATGCTTTTGCGATCGCAAGTACATAATCTGTAGACATAGCCATCACTTCACCTCCGGAAAGTGTAACTCCACCTCCGGACTGTTCATAGAACATCAGATCTTTCATCAGTTCCTTTACAAGTGTTTTTACCGGATATTCCTGCCCAACAATCTCACGGATTCCCTGTGTACAGAAATTCTCACATTTTCCGCAGAGCTTACAAAGCTTTTTATCCAGCTTCGGTCTTCCGTCTTCCATGGTGACCGCGCCGTTCGGACAGACTTTTGCGCATACGCCGCAACCGGTACATTTCTCCGCATCATACTGAATTTCCTGCTCAAAGTGCTGTGTCTCAGGATTATGGCACCACACACACTTTAACGGACATCCCTTAAAAAATACAGTCGTACGGATCCCGTCCCCGTCATGAATAGAATACTTCTGGATATTTGTTATCAGATCCATGATATTCTCCTTTCCTCTTATTATACTCGTTATTTTCTCATTTTTCACCCGTTTTAGACCAACGTTTGTACTTTAGTCTAATCATAACAAAAAAGATAAAGTTTGTCAATCCTTTGACAAACTTTATCTCATTAATTACCATCTGAAATGGCTTCTGTCTATTCTGCATTCTCCTGAGTATTCAGATAATTTCTTTCCACCAGCTCCCATATCTCATCACGTCCCTGTTTCGTCACTGATGAGAACGGGATGACGATTGTTCCGGGCAATACTCCCAGACCTTCTTTTACAATCTTGATCTGTTTGTCTTTCTGGCTGCGTTTGATCTTATCGAGTTTTGTTGCAATGATCACCGGATGGAATCCCTGTGACACGATCCACTCATACATCATCTTGTCGTTACCGGATGGCTTATGACGGATATCGATCAGAAGGAATACTACTTTCAACTGCTTCGACCCGTGCAGATAACGTTCGATCAGCTGTCCCCATTTGATTTTCTCCTGTTCGGATACCTTCGCATATCCGTAACCCGGCAGGTCGACCAGATATAATTCCTCATTAATATTATAGAAGTTGATCGTCTGTGTCTTTCCCGGTGTTGCAGATATTCTTGCGTATGATTTACGATTCATAAGCGCATTGATCAGGGATGACTTTCCTACGTTGGATTTTCCTGCAAATGCAATCTCCGGAAGTGTATTCTCCGGAAGTTTGCTGGTGATTCCACATACGGTTTCCAGATTAATATTTCTGATTATCATATATTTCTCCTTTGATCCATCTCCTGACCTGTGTCAGAAGATCTGACTATACAAGTGCTTCTTTCAGCACCTCATTCATGTGTGTTACGAATTTTATTTCCAGTCCCTTTGTAATCTCTGTTGAGATTTCCTCAACGTCTCTTTCATTTTTCGCAGGGACAAGTACGGTCTTCATTCCTGCATTTTTTGCAGCCAGAAGCTTCTCTTTCAGACCTCCGATCGGAAGTACCCGGCCGCGCAGTGTAATCTCTCCTGTCATAGCAAGGTCTGCCCGCACTTTTCTTCCTGTCACTGCGGACATAATTGCAGTCGCCATCGTAATACCGGCAGACGGTCCGTCTTTTGGAACAGCTCCCTCCGGAATATGGATATGTATATCATGTTTCTTAAAGAAATCATCTGTAATATCGTGCTCTTTGCTTACGGAACGGATATAACTGATACCGGTTCTCGCAGACTCTTTCATGACATCACCAAGCTGTCCGGTCAGCAGGATTTCTCCTTCTCCCGGCATCATATTCACTTCAATCTGGAGTGTATCACCGCCAACACTGGTCCATGCAAGTCCACGCACAATACCGATTTCATCTTCTTCATTTGCCATCTGATAACTGTAAAGTTCTTTGCCTAGATAGTGTTCCAGATTCCGCTCTGTCACATGAATGGATTTCTTCTTTTTCTCAAGGATCTCCATTGCTGATTTGCGGCAGATATCACCGATCTTACGCTCCAACTGTCTGACCCCTGCTTCTTTTGTGTAATTTCTTGCCATCTTCCAGATCGCATTTTTACTGATGGTCAGCTGATCTGCTTTCAGTCCATGCTTTTCGATCTGCTTTGGAATCAGATGCTCCTGCGCAATATGCAGTTTTTCATTTTCTGTATAACTGGTAACCTCGATGACTTCCATACGGTCAAGAAGCGGCCTTGGAATGGTTTGTAAGCTGTTTGCCGTTGTGATAAATAACACTTCCGACAGATCCATCGGCACTTCCAGATAATGGTCTACGAACTTATTATTCTGTTCGCCATCCAGAACCTCCAGGAGTGCTGAGAATGTATCTCCTTTATAGTCATTGCTGACTTTATCTATCTCATCTAACAGCATCAGTGGATTCTTGACTCCTGCCTGTTTCATTCCATTTGCGATTCTTCCCGGCATTGCTCCTACATAAGTCTTTCTGTGCCCCCGGATTTCTGCTTCGTCACGGACACCTCCAAGCGAAATTCTCACATACGGCTTCTTCAACGCCCTGGAAAGAGATTTTGCAATCGAAGTTTTTCCGGTTCCCGGAGGACCCACAAGACAGATGATCGGTGCTTCTCCTTTTTTCGTAAGCGCCCGTACTGCAAGATATTCAAGTACTCGTTCTTTTACTTTCTCCAGACCGTAATGATCTTCATCCAGTACCTGTCTTGCAAATGCAATATCCTTATGCTCTTTGCACGTTTTATCCCATGGCATTTCAAGCATTGTTTCGATATAGGTCCGGATAACGCCTGTTTCCGCCGGGGAATTCATGGAATTGCGGAATCTTTTGATTTCTTTGTTCAGCTTCTCTTTTACTTCTTTCGAAGCTTTCAATGCATCTGCCGCCTGCTGGAATTCATCCGCATCTGACATGGTATTGTCATCACCAAGTTCCTCACGGATTACTTTCAGTTCTTCGCGTAAGATGTATTCCCTCTGGTTCTTGTCCACACGTTCTTTCACCTTACTCTGGATCTCTTCTTTTACTTTCTGTGCCTGGATCTCATTCACGATCTTATACACCAGAAGTTCATACCGTCTCATAACGTTCGTCTCTTCCAGCAGTTCCTGCGCATCTTCAAATGAAAACGGCATATTTGCAGCGATCACATCTGTCAGATATTTCAGATCATGAATGGATTCCACCTGCATGCCGAGTTCTTTTGAAAGCTTTGGATTCTTCAACAGATACTCTTTGAAAACATCCTGCAGACCCCGGATCATCGCTTCCCGGTTCATTGGATTGTCTTCTTCCTGCTCTCCGGACACTTCATCATCATCCGGCAGTTCTACTACTGTCGCCTGAAGATATGGTGTCTCACTATCTATTCTTACAAGACTTGCTCTTACTTCTCCGGATACAAGTACACGGCTCATTTTTTTTGGTAATTTTACTACCTGCCTTATGGTAACAACACAGCCAACCAGATAGACATCTTCTGCTCCCGGCTCTTCTGTTTCCAGATCCTTCTGAGCGCTGACGAATAACTTCTGGCCGTTTTTTACCGCCTCTTCAATCGCCTGCAGTGATTTTTCCCTGCTCACATCAAAATGTCTGACCTCTTCCGGCAGTATCGTAAGTCCTCTTAAGGCAACCATAGGCAGACTATAGGTTTCTCCTGTCATATATTCACACTCCTGTTCACCGACTGGATTATCTTGGTATAAAATCAGCGGGTACAATTTATCTTCGCACCCGCCGTCTTTCTTTTCATTTATTATGCACTTTCTGAGTCAGGTTCTGCATGTTTACATACAGGTTCTCCTGTTCCTTTTACAACATCTTCTGTGATGTGGCATGATTTCAATGTCTCATCCGATGGTGCTTTATACATGATATCCATCATGATACTTTCCATAATCGCTCTCAGTCCTCTT
Source organism: uncultured Dorea sp. (assembly GCA_934309195.1). Lineage (GTDB taxonomy): Bacteria > Bacillota > Clostridia > Lachnospirales > Lachnospiraceae > Dorea_A. The sequence continues at coordinate 49,933 of CAKRCY010000005.1, read as the reverse complement.
GCTCCCGTCTTTCTCTTCAGGGAAGTCTCTGCGATTGCTTCCAGTGCTTTATCATCAAATGTAAGCTCTACATCGTCCAGTTCCAACAGCTTCTGATACTGTTTGGTTAATGCATTCTTCGGCTCTGTAAGAATCTTCATTAATGCATCTTTATCCAGCATTTCCAATGCTACTGTTACCGGTACACGGCCTACGATTTCCGGAATCAGACCAAATTTTACAAGATCCTGCGGCAGAATCTGCTGAAGCAGTCTGTCCACATCATCTTCATGCTTTTCTGCAATCTCTGCATTGAATCCGATTGATTTCTGATCGATACGTTTTTCAACGATTTTTTCGATTCCTTCAAAGGCTCCTCCGCAAATGAATAAAATATTCGTGGTATCGATCTGGATCATCTCCTGATGCGGATGCTTTCTTCCTCCCTGTGGAGGTACATTGGCAACCGTTCCTTCAATAATCTTCAGAAGTGCCTGCTGTACACCCTCACCCGATACATCTCTGGTAATCGACGGATTCTCTGATTTTCTTGTAATCTTATCAATCTCATCAATATATATAATTCCATACTCTGCACGTTCAATATCTCCGTCTGCCGCCTGAATGATCTTCAGAAGAATGTTCTCTACATCTTCTCCGACATATCCGGCCTCTGTCAATGCTGTTGCATCAGCAATTGCAAACGGTACTCCCAGAATCTTTGCCAGTGTCTGAGCCAGAAGTGTCTTACCGCATCCTGTCGGTCCAAGCATGAGAATATTACTTTTACCAAGGTCTACTCCCATATTTCTTCCCGCCATTACACGTTTATAATGATTATAAACAGCTACCGATAACACTTTCTTTGCTTCTTCCTGACCAATGACATACTCATCCAGAAATGCTTTGATCTCTTCCGGTTTTAAAAGATTGATATCCGAGAACGGATTCCATTCTCTTCCGTTCTCGTATTCAAATTCTTCTTCTATAATCTCTGCGCAGACATCCACACACTCATCACAGATATATGCCCCATTTGGACCTGCGATCAGCTTTCTTACCTGGTTCTGCGTCTTGTTACAGAACGAGCATCTTACCTGATCATCGTTCTTTCCTGCCATACTTTTCACCTCGTCTGAGGACTGCCCTAGCGGTTCTTGATGACTTCGTCGATCAGACCATACGCTTTGGCTTCTTCCGCAGTCATAAAGTTATCTCTTTCTGTATCTGCGTTGATGACCTCTAACGGCTGTCCTGTATTTTCTGCCAGAATCTGATTCAGTTTCTGACGGGTTTTTAAGATATGATCTGCTGCGATCTGAATCTCTGTTGCCTGTCCCTGAGCTCCGCCAAGCGGCTGGTGGATCATGATCTCAGAGTTTGGGAGTGCAAGTCTCTTGCCCTTTGTTCCTCCTGTAAGAAGGAATGAACCCATGCTTGCAGCCATACCAATACAGATTGTCTCAATATCGCATTTGATATACTGCATGGTATCATAAATTGCCATTCCGGCTGTTACAGAGCCTCCCGGACTGTTGATGTACAGATGGATATCTTTCTCCGGATCTTCTGCTTCAAGAAAGAGAAGCTGTGCAACGATCACACTTGCAGATACATCTGTTACTTCTTCGCCCAGAAATATAATTCTGTCTTTTAATAATCTTGAATAGATGTCGTAAGAACGCTCTCCACGGCTTGTCTGTTCAATGACATAAGGTACTAAACTCATGTATATGCCTCCTGACTATACTATGTTATGATCTGACGTTCTTATTTTTCTACTGCATTCTCAACAAGGAATGTAACAGCTTCCTGAACTGCCAGGTCTTCCTTCATCTGTTTCTTCTCGTTCTCACCCATGAATTCTTTCAGTTTTTCAACTTCCATGTTGTAAGATTCAGCCATCTTGGCAAGTTCTTCATCGATCTTCTCATCTGTGATCTCGATATTTTCAGCTTTCGCTACTGCCTCAAGTACAAGACGTGTCTCAATTCTCTTGATTGCCTGTGGTCTCATATCTTCCATCATCTTCTCAGCAGTCAGTCCTGTGAACTGGAAGTACTGCTCAAGAGTGATTCCCTGAGACTGGATTCTCTGTGCGAAATCCTCTACCATCTGAGTTGTCTGTGTCTCGATCATTGGCTGCGGAATCTCATATTCTGCATTCTTAACAGCCTGCTCTACAGCCTGGTCTTCCTGATTTCTCTTTCCGTCCGCTGCTTTCTGCTCTTTGATCTTTGCTTTTACATCTGCTTTGTATTCTTCTAATGTATCGAATTCAGATACTTCTGCTGCGAATTCATCATCGATTTCCGGCAGTTCTTTTGCTTTGATCTCATGAACTGTGCACTTGAATACAGCTTCTTTTCCCTTTAATTCTTCTGCATGATAATCTTCCGGGAAAGTTACTTTTACTTCAACTTCTTTCTCAGCTTCAGCGCCTACTAACTGCTCTTCAAATCCCGGAATGAATGATCCTGATCCGATTGTCAGTGGATAGTTTTCTCCCTTTCCACCTTCGAATGCTTCACCATCAACAAATCCTTCAAAGTCGAGAATTACTTCATCACCGTCTGCTACCGCACGGTCTGTAACTACAACTTCTCTTGCATTCTTCTCTGCTTCTTCCTGGATCTTAGCGTCTACTTCTTTCTGAGTTACGCGTGTAGATACTTTATCTACTTCCAGTCCTTTATACTCACCGAGTTTTACTTCCGGTTTTGTTGCAACATCTGCTGTAAAGATGAAAGATTTTCCTTTTTCGATCTGAACAACGTTGATCTCCGGTCTTGAAACGATCTCAAGTTCACACTCTTCATATGCTTCAGAATATGCCTTAGGGATCAGTGCATTTGCTGCATCATCGTAGAAGATCTCCGGTCCATACATTTTCTCGATCATCTGACGTGGTACTTTTCCTTTACGGAATCCCGGCATAGCGATCTTGTTCTTCTGCTTCATATATGCACTCTGAAGCGCTTTTTCTAAATCATCGGCCGGAACTTCGATAGTAAGTTTCGCCATGTTGTTTTCTAACTTTTCTACCTGTAAACTCATTTACTATTTCCTCCTGTTTCTAACCCGCCTCATGGGTAGCGGAAAAAAAGCGGGTATACTACAATACATTCACCACAGAAGTATAACACAAACTCTGGTAAATATCTAGTCCCCGTTTTTGCTTAAATCCGGTGTTTTTCCGCTTTTTTCTTCTATTTTTATTAAATTTTATTAAAAACTGTTAAAAGACTATGGAATCTGCGATTTCCTTTGCTTTTTCTTCGCTGTCCAGAATCTCGATCAATTTCAGTCCAAAATCAATTGCGGTGCCAACCCCCTGGCTGGTGATAATATTCTCGTCTACTACAACCGCTGTCTCTGTCAGCACGACATCTTCCATCTCATCTTCCACGCCCGGATAACAGGTTGCCCTTCTGCCTTCCAGTACCCCCAGGCTCTTTAATATGGTAGGTGCCGCACAGATCGCTCCTACATATCTTCCTTCTTTTGCATACTGTTTTACCACATATCTGACTCCGTCATGGTTTTTCAGGTTCAGGGTTCCCGGCATTCCGCCCGGAAGCACAACCATATCAAATTCTTCGAAATCTACTTCATCAAATAAATCTTCCGTCTGCACATTGATTCCATGTGCTCCATGTACGATGTAATCATCCATGATGGATATTGTATCTACATATATCTTTGCTCTTCTTAACAGATCAACAACGGTCAGACCTTCGATCTCTTCAAATCCGTCTGCCAATAATACACATACTTTTTTCATCTTCATTATCCTCCTCATCTCTTATTTATTCTAAATTCTATCACCGTTTACTTTTTCTGTAAACTGTTGTATCATAAATTCACTGCAAATGAAAGGAGTCCTTATAATATGGAAATAGAACGAAAATATCTTGTTGCAAAACTGCCGGATCAGCTGGAAACTTACCCATGCCGCCTTCTTGAGCAGGGGTATCTGAACACCAATCCCGTTGTACGTATCCGCCGCGATAACGAAAAGTACGAACTCACTTACAAGTCTGCCGGACTGATGTCACGTCAGGAATATAACCTTCCTCTTGATCAGGAATCCTATCATCATCTTCTTGGCAAGATTGATGGACGCCTGATCAAAAAGAAACGGTATGTAATCCCGCTTTCTTCCGGTCTTGCCGCAGAGCTTGATATCTTCGAAGGAGATCTTGCTCCCCTTATGCTTGTAGAAGTAGAATTTCAAACCGAAGACGATGCAGATTCTTTCACCGCTCCCGACTGGTTCGGCGAAGATGTCACTTTTTCCGGAAAATATCATAACAGCTATCTGAGCCGTTTATAAATCGATATTTATCCGCGTGCGCCACATTTTGTTACTTTTTCTCATTTTGTCACGTCTTGTTGCATATCATATCTATTTTAGGGCCAGATTGTTATACTAACAGCAATATGTAACTTGTGGAGGTTTAACATGGCAAATCTGCAACTGGCCAAAAACTTATTCTATCTCAGAACCATATCTGGTCTAAAACAGGATGATATTGCTGATATCTTCAATATCAGCCGTCAGGCCTGCAGTAATTATGAAACCAGTACGCGTACGCCGGATCTTGATTATCTGGCTTCTTTTGCTGCACATTTTCACGTTACTATGGATCAACTTATCCTTTGTGATCTTGAAGCCAAACATTTTATTCCCGGTTCGGAATATCCTTCCGGCATGAAGGAGACGGTTACTCCTTATATGCAGGGAATCGAAAAAAATACCGGTAACTACATCTATCTCACCGAAGAAGAATTGGATCTTGTATTCGCATTCCGTTCTTCTTCCGATGAGAAGCGTAAACTCGCTACCGGTTTTCTTCATTCAGATAAATAATTGTCTTTTCTTTTTCCCGACTTTTTCTCAGGCTCCCAGTCCAAATCCGTCATGAACTGCATTCATTGCTTTTTCAATATCTTCTTCCGGAACCAGTACCGTAATACGGATCTCGGATGTAGAGATCATATTGATATTGACTCTGGAATTGTATAATGACTCAAACATCTTCGCAGCCACTCCCGGATTACTCATCATTCCAGCCCCAACGATGGAAAGCTTTGCAACCTTTTCATTCCATGTAATATCCTGGATCGTAAGTCTTTCTTTATTCACATTCAGTACTTCGATCGCATGTTGCAGATCCTCAGATGCAACCGTAAAGGAAATATCTTTTGTTCCTTCTCTTCCGACAGACTGAAGAATGATATCTACGTTAATATTATTTGCAGCCAGTGTATTAAATACAGCAAATGCCGTTCCCGGCTTATCCTCTAATCCGATAACAGAGATTCTGACTGTGTCTTTATCTGCAGCCACACCTGTAACCAGTAATTTTTCCATATTTGAACCCTCCTTGACTACGGTACCTTCTGAACGGTTCAGGCTGGACCGCACCACTAATTCCACATTGTATTTTTTTGCCATTTCCACAGAACGGTTGTGAAGAACTTTTGCACCGAGGCTTGCAAGTTCCAGCATCTCATCGTAAGTAACCGCATCCAGTTTTTTTGCAGTTTTTACAACTCTCGGGTCTGCGGTGAACACGCCGTCTACGTCTGTATAAATTTCACATTTATCAGCATGAAGTACCGCCGCCAGTGCAACGGCTGTTGTATCGGAACCGCCTCTTCCGAGTGTTGTGATATCGTCATATTTATTGACTCCCTGGAATCCGGTTACGATCACAATCTTTCTGGAATCCAGTTCATGCATGATGCGTTCGGTGTCTACTCTTTTAAATCTGGCATTCCCGTAACGGGATGTGGAATGCATCATAACCTGAAAAGCATTCAGGGATACAGCAGGTACATCCAGTGCCTGCATTGCCATAGCCATCAGGGATACCGACACCTGTTCTCCTGTAGTAAGCAGCATATCCAGTTCTCTTTTTTTTGCGTCCGGATTGATCGTATTCGCCAGTGCGATCAGCTCATCTGTAGTATCTCCCATTGCAGAAAGGACAACCACCACGTCATGTCCGGCCTTGTAATCCTCAATGCAGCGTTTTGCCACATTGAATATCCTGTCTTTATTGGCAACAGAACTGCCGCCAAATTTCTTAACTATTAACATGTTTCCTCCTGTGACAGACCAATCTGACTAATCCTGGATACGGATCATATGTACGATCTGCTCTTTGTAAAGTTTTGATCTGGTCTCGTAATCCCCTTCCATCATAACAGGTGTTACGAATCCAAATTCATCTTCCAGTTCCGGAACGTTTACGACTTCAATCTCCCCGTATGATTCTTTCAGCTGTGGAATCAGTTTTTCTTTATCTCCCTTAATTCTCACAAAGAATCTTCTCTTGGAATCCGCCTTATCTTCCAGCTGGAGTTTTTCTTCTTTCCACATCGTCATAATATTACGGTTCAGATGTTTTGCTTCGTCTACCACATCTGCAACTACGGCACTTGCAGTCGGGAGTTTTCCTGCCCCGCTTCCGTAGAACATTGCGTCTCCCAGTACATTTCCATGTACAAAGATTGCATTGAATACATCATTGACATTGTAGAGCGGATGATCCGGATATAACATACATGGTGCTACGATTGCATGCAGTCTGTTGCCCGCATAACGTCTGCTGGACGCCAGCAGCTTGATCGTTGTTCCCATTGCCTTTGCATATTTCATATCTTCTACCGTAATCTCTGTGATTCCCTCACAGTAGATATCTTCAAAATCGACCTGCTGTCCTGAGATCAGGGATGACAGGATTGCGATCTTTCTGCAGGCATCGTAACCTTCTACATCAGCTTCCGGATTTCTTTCCGCATATCCATTTGCCTGTGCTTCTTTCAGGACGGTATCATAATCTGCCCCTTCATAAAACATCTTGGACAGCATATAATTTGTCGTTCCGTTTAAAATTCCGGTGATCTCCTCGATCTCGTCTGCAGTCAGAGAAGAATTCAGCGGACGGATGATCGGAATACCACCTCCGACACTTGCTTCAAACAGGAAATTAATATTATGTTCCGCTGCAATGGAAAGCAGCTCTGCCCCGTGCTTTGCCACCAGTGCCTTATTCGATGTTGCCACACTCTTTCCGGCCTGCAGGCAGCGTTTTACAAATGTATATGCCGGTTCGATACCACCCATCACTTCCACGACAATCTGTACTTCTTCATCTGATACGATCGTCTCAAAATCATGTATGATCTTGTCCTGCACCGGATCTCCAGGAAAATCTTTCATGTCCAGCACATATTTGATATTCAGTTCTTCACCGATTCTCTGATTGATACGTGCCCCGTTGGTATTGATGACTTCTACCACTCCGGAACCCACTGTCCCGTAGCCCATTACTGCTATATTGATCATATATTCCCTCCCTTTAGCCGTTCGCGATCTTCTTCAGGTATGCATTGATAAATGAATCAATATCCCCATCCATTACGGCATTTACATTACTGTTTTCCTCATTTGTACGATGGTCTTTCACCAGTGTATATGGCTGCATAACGTAAGACCTGATCTGATTGCCAAATCCGATATCTTTCACTTCGCCACGGATATCCGATACTTTTTCAGCCTGTTCCTGTTCTTTCATAAGTTGCAGCTTTGCTTTTAACATCTGCATCGCTTTTTCTTTGTTGTGATGCTGCGACCGTTCATTCTGACACTGTACCACAATTCCGGTCGGCAGATGTGTAATACGTATTGCGGAAGACGTCTTATTTACATGCTGTCCTCCGGCACCGCTGGCGCGGTACGTATCAATCTTCAGATCATCATCTGCGATCTCAATATCGATATCATCTTTCAGATCCGGCAGTACATCACACGATGCGAATGATGTCTGACGTTTTCCTGCCGCATTAAACGGTGAAATACGCACCAGTCTGTGGACGCCTTTTTCTGATTTCAGATAGCCATAGGCATTCTCACCATTCACTTCAAATGTAACTGCTTTAATTCCGGCGATATCTCCGTCCAGGAAATCAAGCACCTGAAGTGTGAATCCCTTTCTCTCTGCCCATCGGCTGTACATACGGTACAGCATACCTGCCCAGTCACAGGATTCTGTTCCGCCGGCTCCGGCATGTATCGTCATGATCGCATTGCAGGAATCATATTCGCCTGACAATAGTGTCTGGATCTTCAGCTTTTCAAACACTTCTTCAAATGTATGAATCTCTTCCTCCAGTTCTTTTACCATCTCCGGATCTTCATCTTCATATCCCATCTCGATCAGAAGACCGATATCTTCATAAGAACTGTAGAGATTATGGATCGTCTCCACAAGTTCTTTCAGATTCTTCAATTCTTTCATAAGTTCCTGTGATTCTTCCGGATTATCCCAGAATCCAGGTTCTTCTATCTTTCGTTCCAGTTCTTCGATTCTCCGCTCTTTCCCTGCAACGTCAAAGTGAATCCCTCATTTCGGCAAGAGGTTCTTCATAAGCGTTCATTATTGTTTTGAACTGATCTAATTCAACCACATTTCCACCTCTTTCTTTTCTTAATATTCTTCTTATATCCGGCAGCCGGGTTATCCCTGCCGCCGTCATCTCATATCATATATGTCTGCATTCTGAAATTAATTCTTCCGTCCGCAGCACTGTTTGTATTTCTTTCCGCTTCCGCACGGGCATGGATCGTTTGGATATACTTTCTTTTCGGCACGTTTCTTCGGTTCACGTACGCCTGTATCATCCTTGTTCGTTCCGGTTACTTTTGCGACCTGTTCTCTTTCTACCTTCTGCTCCAGTTTGACATGCAGGATCGTACGTACCGTATCTTCCTCAATGCTTCTTGTCATCTCATCAAACATCTCGTATCCGATCATCTTATACTCAACCTTCGGATCTCTCTGACCGTAAGCCTGAAGACCAATTCCCTGACGAAGCTGGTCCATATCATCGATATGATCCATCCATTTTGCGTCGATCACTTTCAGGAGAACGACACGCTCAATCTCACGCATATGCTCCGGCTCCGGAAATTCTGATTCTTTCGCCTCGTAAACCTTTGCTGCACGTTCTTTCAGCATATGCTTCAGTTCCGTCTGACTGATATCTTTGACATCTTCTTCCGTAATCACTTCCATCGGAATCGTATTCCGGATCGTCAGGTTCAATTCTGTCAGGTTCCACTCATCATAATCCTGATCCGGACTGGTCACCATGTCTACCGTATTTTCCACATAATCGTTCATCATGTGGAAGATCGAATCGCGCATGTTATCTCCATCCAGCACGTGGCGTCTTTCTTCGTAAATAATCTCTCTCTGTTCATTCATTACCTGGTCATATTCCAGCAGATTTTTACGGATTCCGAAGTTATTGCTCTCGATCTTTTCCTGCGCTTTTTCAATTGCACTGGAAAGCATCTTATGTTCGATCTGTTCACCGTCTTCCACACCAAGTGTATTGAACACATTCATCAGTCTTTCCGATCCGAACAGTCTCATCAGATCATCTTCCAGGGAAATATAGAATCTGGATTCTCCCGGATCTCCCTGACGTCCGGAACGTCCTCGCAACTGGTTATCGATACGTCTGGATTCATGACGCTCGGTTCCGATGATCTTAAGACCTCCGGCTGCCCTTGCTTCATCATCCAGTTTGATATCCGTACCACGACCTGCCATGTTTGTTGCGATTGTTACCGCATCATGGATACCTGCCTGTGCAACGATCTCAGCTTCCAGTTCATGGAACTTGGCATTCAGTACGTTGTGTTTGATGCCGCGCCGCTTTAACATACCACTTAACAGTTCCGAATTGTCGATCGTGATCGTACCGACCAGTACCGGCTGGTGTTTTGCATGAGCTTCTTCGATTGCATCGCACACAGCTCTGAACTTTTCTTTCTGTGTCTTATATACTGCATCTTCCAGATCCTGACGCTTTACAGGCACGTTTGTCGGGATCTCTATAACATCCATTCCGTAAATTTCACGGAATTCTTTTTCTTCTGTCAGGGCTGTACCTGTCATACCTGACTTTTTCGTATATTTATTAAACAGATTCTGGAATGTAATGGTTGCCAGGGTCTTGCTTTCCCTCTTAACCTTTACATGTTCCTTTGCCTCGATTGCCTGATGAAGTCCGTCCGAATAACGGCGTCCCGGCATGATACGTCCGGTAAATTCATCCACGATCAGTACTTCATCATCTTTTACTACATAATCCTTGTCACGGAACATCAGATTGTGTGCACGTAATGCAAGGATAATATTGTGCTGGATCTCCAGATTATCAGAATCTGCAAGATTATCGATATGGAAGAACTTTTCAACTTTCTTTACACCATCTTCGGTAAGGTTGATATTCTTCTCCTTTTCATTAACAATGAAATCTCCTGTTTCTTCAATATCCTCACCCATGATGGCATTCATCTTGGTGAATTCTCCGCTTGCCTCACCACGTTCCAGCTGACGTGCAAGTATATCACATGCTTCGTAAAGCTTTGTAGATTTCTCGCTCTGTCCGGAAATGATGAGTGGTGTTCTCGCCTCATCGATCAGTACGGAATCGACCTCATCGATCAGTGCATAGTTCAGACCTCTCTGCACAAGCTGTTCTTTATAAATAACCATGTTATCTCTCAGATAGTCAAATCCGAGTTCATTATTTGTCACGTATGTGATGTCACAATCGTATGCGGCACGTCTCTCATCATTATCCATGCTGTTCAGTACCACTCCTACAGTCAGTCCGAGGAATTCATGTACCTGTCCCATCCATTCCGCATCACGTTTTGCCAGATAATCATTGACAGTTACAACATGTACACCTTTTCCATCCAGTGCATTCAGATAAGACGGCAGCGTTGCGACCAGTGTCTTACCTTCACCGGTTTTCATCTCTGCAATACGACCCTGATGCAGGATGATTCCACCGATGATCTGTACGCGGTAATGCTTCATTCCCAGCACACGGCTTGCCGCTTCTCTCACTACTGCATAAGCCTCTGGGAGAATATCATCTAAAGTCTCGCCATTTTCCAGACGGTCCTTAAATTCTTTTGTCTTTGCTTTCAATTCTTCATCTGAAAGCCTCTGCATATCTTCATCCAGTGCCATAACCGCATCTGCGATCGGATATACTCTTTTCAACTCATTCTGACTGTGAGTTCCAAATATTTTCTGTATAATATTCATTCGATGTATACTCCTTATTTCTCTTTAAGGCCGCAAAACGACCACTTTATCCATTATTTTATCACTATCCATACCTCAATTCAACTGATTTATAAAGTGTTAACACTTTATTTACGACCTGTTTATAGGAGATTTCTTTTTGATCTCGCATAGCATGTTAATGATATTCTTTTATCACTTCATAAGGAATCCTGCCGCCAAAGAGATCAAGCGCACTTCCAATCGTAAAATCAACCTTTCCATTTCCGGTTCTGCGTATCTGTTCCAGGTCTTCCATACTTCCGATACCGCCTGCATAAGTCACCGGAATGTCTGTCTGCCTCAGAATCTCTATCAGTTCCTGCTCTATTCCGGAAGCTTTTCCTTCCACATCCACACCATGTACCAGGAATTCGTCACAACACCCGGACAGTCTGCCGAGGATCTCCGTTCCAAGCTCCACATTGGTAAATGTCTGCCAGCGGTCAGTTACGATATAATATCTTCCGTTCTTTTTCCTGCAGCTCAGATCCAGAACCACATGTTCTTTTCCCACTGCCATACATAATTTTTCCAGATTATCCCAGTAGATTTCACCATTTTTGAACACATAAGAAGTCACGATCACATGGCTTGCTCCTGCCTGAATATATTCCGAAGCATTGTCTGCCGTAATTCCGCCTCCGATCTGCAATCCTCCCGGATACGCATGCAATGCCTTTAATGCCTGCTTTTTTGTCTGTCCGTAATATTCCGACGATGCCGGATTCAGGAGAATGACATGTCCTCCTTTCAGTCCGTCTTTTTTATACATTTCCGCAAAATAATCAGCCCCCTGATCTGCCGCAAAATTCTCTTCTGCCTGGTCTCCCTGATCCCGGAGGCTCCCTCCGACAATCTGCTTTACTTTTCCGTTATGTATATCAATGCATGGTCTGAATTTCATAAAAGTATATCTCCTTTTTTGCGTTTTTAAGTATTTTACCACACTAAAGTGTTACCGTCCAGTTTACCACGGATATCCCGGACAAAAAATGAAGGATGCCGGAAAGATATTTATCCTTCGCCCCGGCATCCCTGTTTTTGTACTTTTTTGTCTTACCTGGCAGCAATCAGGTGTTCCTTTTCCTATCTGGTATTATCCGTATCGTCTTTTTCTGTATCGTTTTTTTCTGTATCGTTTTCTCCGGTATCGTTCGGATCCAGATCATCTGCGATATCATCCACACCGTCTTCCACACTATCTTTTACTTTATTTACTGCGTTATCATCTGTATTATTTCCACAGCCGGTCAGTCCCGACATTGCTCCTGCACACATTAATATCAGCATCATTCTTTTCCATTGTTTCATTTTCACAATCTTCCTTTCGTATATTTTTCATCTGCCATCAAGTATTACTTGTCATCAGTAATATCTGCATTTTTTGAAAATATATACAAGATCGTATGCTGCTGATACTGGTATTTTTTTACATTTCTACAATTTCTCTGCTATCACACCACTTCTGTATGCTGCAAGAAGCACTTCCAGATCTGCGATCTGCTCCTTCAGATGTCTTCCCACATCGGTATCTTCCACTTTTTTGCGTTCCAGTGTCCGTTTGACCACAGTACTGTCTGAATGGATATCACTTTCCTTCTCAATGGCCGCTTCTGTAGATTCAAACGGCTCATGCGCAGCCAGGATCAGTCCATATGAATTGTAAATCAATGTATATCCTGCAATACCTGTTTCTTTCTGATATGCTTTCGAAAATCCACCGTCGATCACCAGTACTTTCCCGCCGCACTTGATCGGATTTTCCCCATCTTTGCACTTTACCGGTACATGACCGTTGATAATATGCGCATCTTCATTTTTCAAGCCGAATTCATCCAGTATCTGGCGGATCGCCTTCTCATCTTCCAGTAACAGATAATATGAATTTTTCTTCTCTTTATGTGTCTCTTTTTCTGCCAGGAAATAACGTTCGAACGTTGCCATCTTATCTTTACCGAACAGTGGCGAATTCTCGCTCAGCCAGATATACCACATGATATCTTTTCCACGTTCTTTTTCCTTGGAATCCATAGCATAGAATCCTTTTCTCACATAGCTTTCAAGGACTTCATAGAGACCTTTTCCCTTATATGTATGTCCGAAAATCCTTACACTCTTCAGACTGCCGTCCTCTTTTAACGGTACACAGCCATGATATAACAGATTTCCGTTATATACTTTATATAGTCCGCCTTTATTCAACAGGAAATGCATATGATTCTGCAATTTTTCACAGTTTTCAAATGCCCGTTCCAGACGTTCCATAATATCTTCTTCTTCTCTGGTAAGTGCATATGGCTTTTTCGGATCAATTGTCGGGAAGTTTGAATCCAGCAGTTTATATTCGTTCCCATCCAGTTCAATTGTACCTTTTTCATAGTCAATATGATGCAGCAGATTGCGTTTATCCAGCTTAAATCCCGGATTTTTCTTGATAATCTGCCCTTCTACCTTGAACTGGATCACCGAAATTGCTTTGTGCATCTTCACATCCAGCAGCATCTCACTTGCACTGTAATTCGGAGTGCCTTTTAATTTGAAGCATTCGCATGGATCATCCCGGTATGTATTCATGGCAAATGTTGCCAGCGGAAGCAGATTGATTCCATATCCTTCTTCCAGAATATCCAGATTCCCATATCTCGCACAGATACGGATCACATTGGCAATACATCCTCTCTGTCCGGCTGCCGCACCCATCCACAGGACATCATGATTGCCCCACTGGATATCTACCGAATGATAGTCTATCAACTTGTCCATGATAATATGCGGTCCCGGTCCTCTGTCATAAATATCCCCCACAATATGCAGATGGTCTACCGTCAGCCGTTGGATCAGTTCACTCATGGCAATGATAAATTTCTCTGCCCTTCCGATGCGGATAATCGTGCTTACGATTGCATTATAGTAAGATTCTTTATCCATCATATCCTTTTTCTCTGTGATCAGCTCCTCAATCACATATGCAAAATCTGCGGGCAATGCTTTTCTGACCTTTGATCTGGTATATTTGCTGGCGGTTCTTTTGCAGACTTCGATCAGGCGGTACAGCGTGATCTTATACCAGTCTTCCATATTCTTTTCCGTCTTCTTGATCCGGTCCATCTTCTCTTTCGGATAATAAATAAGAGTAGCAAGCGTCTGTTTGTCCCTGCTACTCAAAGTATTACCGAATACATCATCAATTTTACGACGCACAGAACCAGAGCCATTCTTCAAAACATGTGCAAATGCCTCGTATTCCCCATGAATGTCCGTCAGAAAATGTTCTGTACCCTTTGGCAGATTTAAGATCGCCTGCAGATTGATGATCTCTGTAGAAGCTTTGGCGATGGTCGGATACAGTTGAGAAAGTCTTTCCAGATAACGTTCCTCCAATTGTCTCATAATTACCTCCCGGTCTCCCCTTTATTTTTTAAGATGCCGGGATTGTGTGAGCACAAAGCACAGAACAATCCACAGGCATCATAGATGGGACTTTAGATTCCAATATCTTATATCATATCTTAAAACTGGATCACATCTGACATATCATATCTTCCGGCCGGTTTCCCTGCCAGGAACTTTGCAGCCTCTACTGCTCCTTTTCCAAATACCGCTTTGGAATAAGCTGTATGTTTGAACTCGATCACTTCATCCTGACCTGCAAAGAGCACCTCATGATCCCCAACAATCGTTCCTCCGCGTACAGCTGAAATTCCGATTTCTTTTCCGTCACGTTTCTGACGCACCTGACTTCTGTCATACACATAATGATACTGATTATCCGCTGCTTCATTGATAGAATCAGCCAGCGCAAGTGCGGTACCGCTTGGTGCATCCAGTTTCTGATTATGGTGCTTCTCTACCAGTTCAATATCATATCCTGCCGGCGAAAGTACCTTAGTGGCATCCTGAAGGATCTTCAGGAGCAGGTTGATTCCCAGTGACATATTTGCAGATTTTAAAACTGCTACTTTCTTTGCAGATTCTTCCACTTTTGCAAGCTGTTCTTCTGAAAGTCCTGTTGTACAAAGTACGACCGGCACCTGCTTCTCCACGCAATAATCCAACAATTCATCTGCTGCCGCTGCATTCGAAAAATCAATGATAACGTCCGCTTCCACATCGCACGCACCAATGTTCTCAAATACAGGATACTCATTTGGCACTTTGGTATATTTATCAATACCTGCTACAAGTTCTATTCCTTCTGTGTTCTTGATAATATCTGTAATAACGCGTCCCATATGTCCGTTACATCCATGCATAATTGCTTTTACCATATTCTTGTCCTCCTCTGTATACATGCTTCTTCCGGGCGTATGCCGGTAAAAACAAAGGATACCATAGGTGTATGATATCCTTCTGTCTTTTTATTATACTAACTGAATACCGAAATCTTTCATTGCCTGAGCAAGATTCTTCTCATGTTCAGGGGATATCTCTGTAAGCGGCATACGAAGCGGGCCACAGTCGATTCCCATCAGCTGCATCGCTTTCTTAACCGGGATTGGATTCACTTCACAGAATAACTGATCGATCAGAGGGAGTGCCTTCAGCTGAAGTTCTGCACTTCCTTTCACATCCCCTTCAAAGTACTTCTCACAAATGTCATGTGCTGCATCCGGTGCCACATTCGACAGTACAGAGATCACGCCTTTTCCTCCAAGTGATAATACCGGCACGATCTGATCATCATTTCCTGAATAGAGGTCAACATTACCGTCTGTCAGGTTCATGATCTTTGCAACCTGTGAGATATTTCCTGATGCTTCTTTGATACCCACGATATTATCTACATCTTTTACCAGTCTTGCAACTGTTGCAGGTTCAATATTACAGCCTGTTCTGCTGGCAACACTGTACATAATGATCGGTGCTGTCACTTCTTTTGCTACCGCACTGAAATGTCCGATAAGTCCGTTCTGTGTTGCCTTATTGTAATAAGGTGTAACCAGAAGCAGACCGTCTGCTCCGTACTCGGAAGCTTCTTTTGACATGTCAATTGCAGTACGTGTACAATTGGAACCTGTTCCTGCGATAACCGGAACTCTCTTATTCACACGGTCGATTGTGAATTTCACACACTGCATATGTTCTTCTTCTGTCATGGTAGCAGACTCTCCTGTTGTACCACAGATTACAATGCTGTCTGTTTTATGTGCACAATGAAACTCGATCAACTCATCAAGTCTGTCATAGTTAATACTTCCATCTTCATTAAATGGTGTGACTATTGCCACGCCGGCTCCTGTAAAAATAGCCATAGTGATCCTCCTGACTTTCATATAATCTAATGAAATTCTATCATCAATTAAATATGATGTCAATCCGAACCCTTATCGAAAATTCATCCTTTACACCGGCTCATCCATACATTCCAGTTTGCTGACTGATACCTCATAGGCAACTCTTTTCTGTGTTTCCGTTTCTGTGATCTTCTTCGTATATTCACGACTCTGAATTCTTCCGACCACCTGCACGTGCTCCCCAACTTCAAATGCAGACGCGAATCTGGCATTCCTTCCCCAACAGATACATGGAATATAATCGGATTTTCCGTATGGTCTGTTTACTGCCAGTAACAGATCTGCGATCTCCCTTCCCAGCGGTGTTTTTCTGTATACCGGCTGTTTGCAGATGTATCCATCCAGTAAGATCTGATTCGTCTTTGCCCCGTCAAGTTCTTCTTCAATAAAGAAGATTTCTCTGACAAATACAGAAAGGATCAATCTGTTTCTCATCTCTTCGTGCCTGTTGTAAGACCGGAATTGTCCGTTTACCATAATAAATTCCCCTGTATAATCTTTCGAAACATCTATCAGACGCTCCGAAATCATCAGTGGTATCCTGTCTTTGGAATTGCTGAGTCTTTTCACATCCACTTCTACCATATAAAAGCCTTCTCCGAATACTTCATGGCTGAATGAAAACGGGGATACGATCTCTCCCATCATAGTTACCTGGTTGTTCTCAATCATCTTATCTGACATAATTTTGTAATCTCCCTTCCTCTGGATCGTATTTTAAGTCATTACAAAGTCTATGAACCAAATCAGCATTTTAGAACTAAATACTTGTAAATTTCAAAAAATGTGATAAACTAATGTGGTTGCAGATAATAATAGGTAGAGAAAAGGAAGATTCGTAATGAAGACAAAACGTGAAGATGTACGTAATATCGCGATTATCGCCCATGTTGACCATGGTAAGACAACATTAGTAGATGAATTATTAAAGCAAAGCGGTGTATTCCGTGAGAATCAGGAAGTAGCAGAACGTGTCATGGACTCTAACGATATCGAAAGAGAACGTGGAATCACAATCCTCTCCAAGAATACTGCCGTCACCTATAACGGTGTAAAAATCAATATTATAGATACTCCGGGACATGCTGATTTCGGCGGCGAAGTAGAACGTGTCCTTAAAATGGTTAACGGTGTTATCCTCGTTGTTGATGCGTTCGAGGGTGCTATGCCGCAGACCAAATTCGTACTCCGCAAGGCAATGGAGTTAAAACTTCCGGTCATCGTATGTATCAATAAGATTGACCGTCCGGAAGCAAGAGCCGAAGAAGTTATCGATGAAGTTCTGGAACTGCTCATCGACCTTGGTGCTTCCGATGAACAGTTAGACTGCCCGTTTGTGTATGCTTCTGCCAAGAATGGTGTGGCTGCACTTGAGATATCTGATGAGATGAAAGATATGAAGCCTCTGTTTGAGACGATCCTTGATTACATTCCCGCACCGGAAGGAGACCCGGAAGCTCCGACACAGGTACTGATCAGTACCATTGATTACAATGAATATGTCGGACGTATCGGCGTCGGAAAAGTAGATAACGGTACCATCTCCGTCAACCAGGATATGGTTGTGGTCAACCATCATGATCCTGACAAGCAAAAGAAAGTTAAGATCAGCAAATTATATGAGTTTGACGGTCTGCAGAAAGTCGAAGTAAAGGAAGCTTCTATCGGAGCAATCGTAGCAATCTCAGGTATCTCTGATATTGCCATCGGTGACACACTCTGCTCTCCGGAGAACCCGACAGCAATTCCTTTCCAGAAGATTTCTGAGCCGACAATTTCTATGGACTTTGTAGTGAACGACAGTCCGTTTGCCGGACAGGAAGGAAAATATGTTACTTCCCGTCACTTACGCGACCGCCTGATGCGCGAGTTGAATACGGATGTCAGCCTTCGTGTAGAAGATACAGAGAATATGGATGCATTCAAAGTATCCGGACGTGGTGAACTTCACTTATCTGTTCTGATTGAGAATATGAGACGTGAGGGATACGAATTCGCAGTCAGCAAAGCCGAAGTCCTGTATCACAAGGATGAGAACGGCAAGCTTCTTGAGCCGATGGAAATTGCTTACATTGATGTACCGGATGAATACACCGGTGTTGTCATTGACAAGCTGAGCCAGAGAAAGGGTGAACTGCAGACAATGGGTGCTGCCAACGGAGGATACACCCGTCTTGAATTCCGCATTCCATCCCGTGGTCTGATCGGTTATCGCGGTGATTTCCTGACAGATACAAAAGGAAATGGTATCATGAACACAGCATTCGACGGATATGCTCCATATAAAGGAGATATCCAGTACCGTAAACAGGGTTCCCTGATCGCATACGAGACCGGTGAATCCGTAACTTACGGTCTTTACAGTGCACAGGAACGTGGAACACTTTTCATCGGTGCCGGTGAAAAAGTCTATTCCGGTATGGTCATCGGCGAGAATGCCAAGACCGATGATATTGAAGTAAATGTATGTAAGACAAAACATCTTACCAACACCCGTTCTTCAAGCGCAGATGAAGCACTCCGCCTTACACCTCCGACCGTACTCAGTCTGGAGCAGGCAATTGACTTCATCGATACAGATGAACTTCTGGAAGTAACACCGGAATCTCTCCGTATCCGCAAGAAGATTCTTGATCCAAAGATGAGAAAACGTGTAAACCGGTAATCTATAACCCACCGGATAAAAGAGACAGGAAAATCTGTCTCTTTTTTTCTTCTGTAAATGCTTCTGCAACACTCTTTTATATCAAAATATGTATTGGCAAATGCATTCTTTTCACTTATACTGAAATTACAGCGGAAATCTATTATGAGAAAGGAATCAACGAATGAAAGAATTTATCTCTCACATTCTCAAACAGGTGGCGGCGATTTTGGAGTATGTGATTGCTTTTATGCTTGCGATCGGTATCATTCTGCTTTGCTTCCGTATGGTATGTTCACTTCAGGATATCCCGCATCTGAACACCTATCCCAATTACGATGATCTTCTTGAGGTTTGTTTTAATCTGATCATCGGCGTAGAGCTGATCCGTATGATGTATTCGCATTCTCCAAGCACGGTATTTGAAGTTCTGCTTTTTGCAATTGCGAGACATATTATCATGGATCACTCTTCTATCTACAGCAGTCTGGTCGGGGTCTGCTCGATAGCAGTCTTATTCGCAACCCGGAAATATCTGTTCTCAGAATTCGATGTTGCAGATGAGACCGTATTCCGGGCCTCAACAAAAGCCAAGGTTGTCAATAAGATCCTGAGTGTGAACATTCCTCACAAAACAGATGACACTCTTGCGGATGTATTGCTCCCTCTTCTCGATGAACATAATATCACGCCTCGTGTCGGTGCCTGTTATTACTTTCCCGACTGTGGTCTCCGTGTTGCAAAACTACATGATGGAAAAATTTCAAGAATTCAGGTAATTCGTGCTATACATTAACGTCCAAACATGCTATACTACATATATCAGATAGATTGACGGTCCGAATAACAATTGTCAGATTTTATTTTTCTTATTTGATGATTGTATAACGTACATTTATTTGAAATTATGTCGCAAAGGAGTTGGGCATCATGAAATTTATTATTATTGGGAAGAACATCGATGTAACACCAGGCTTAAGAGAGGCCGTAGAAAGCAAATTAGGAAAGTTAGAAAGGTACTTCACTCCGAATACAGAGATTCATGTAACCTTAAGCGTACAAAAAGGGCATCAGAAGATCGAAGTAACTATTCCTGTAAAAGGTGGAATGGTTCGTTCTGAACAGGAAAGTTCAGATATGTATGTATCGATCGATCTGGTAGAAGAAGTAATCGAACGCCAGCTTCGCAAATATAAAAACAAACTGGTAGCAAGAGAACAGGAAGGCGGTAACTTCAAACAGGAGTTCTTTGAAGAAGATGACAAGATTGAAGACGCCGGTGAGATTAAAATTGTACGTACCAAAAAATTCGGATTTAAACCTATGTATCCGGAAGATGCATGTGTACAGATGGAACTTCTTGGACATGATTTTTATGTATTCTGTAACGCAGAGTCTGACGAAGTAAATGTTGTATACAGACGTAAGAACGGAACATTTGGATTGATCGAACCAGAATTTTCTTAAAATTCTATATAAAATGTAACACAATACCTGTAATGCAGGATGAAAAAAAGAGACGGCAACCTATCATGCCGTCTCTTTTTTATTTCCTGTATGCAATAGAAACCACCAAAGCAATTATTCCAAAACTGTTGGCACACCGTCAATCTCAGCATAATAACACTCTTCTTTCGGTGTCATGTCTGCCTGTGCGTTCGTCCCTTCCGTAATTGCATGCATCACCTGCTCCAGTTCCGTCTTCGGGATCAGTACTTCCAGTTCTACTTTATCCGTATATACCGTATCCAGTATCTTCAGCTCCCTCTGAGCCAGAATATACTGAATCTTACCGAATGATGTATAATCTGTCTCTATATGAAGTTTTACGCCCAGAATCTTCGTTATCACGACCGATGCCTGCAGACCGGCTTTCACCGCTTGCGAATAAGCCCGGACCAGCCCTCCTGTCCCAAGCAATGTGCCGCCAAAATAACGTGTTACAACTACAGCCACATTCCTCAGTTCATTTCCAAGCAGTACATCCAGCATTGGTTTTCCTGCTGTTCCGTTCGGCTCCCCGTCGTCACTGCAGCGCTGAAGCTGTCCTCTCTCTCCGATCACATATGCAAAACAGTTATGCCTGGCATCCCAGTATTTCTTTTTTGTCTTTTCTATAAATTCCAGAGCTTCTTCTTCATTCTCCACCGGTATTACAGTTGCAATAAATCTTGATTTTTTTTCTACAATCTCATCTTCCCCGCCCTGATAGATGGTTCTGTATTCTGGTAACATTTTGTCGTCCTTTCGTATAATTTGTAAATTTATACATAATATAATACCTAATTTCTTAAGATTTTCCTAGTCTAATATGAAGTTTTCATTTTTTTCTTTATAAAAGAGTGTACATTTGCTATAATAACCTGGTATAAAGGAGGCCTAAACGCATGAATTATGGAAAGAAAAAGGCTGCGAAAAGGCAGAAAAAAATAACGTCCAAATCTACGATGCAGGGAAAACGTATCGTTGTCCGTTTATTCAAAGCATTACTGATCTGTATTGTTCTTGCAGCAGTAGTCGGAGTAGCCGGCGGCGGTCTTTTTATAAAAAAGATCATTGATGATACTCCTCATGTCTCCGCATCTGACGTTAAGCCAAAAGGATTTACTACTTTCGTCTACGCCGATGACGGCAGCACAGAGATTGAACGATTTGTATCTTCCGGTTCTAACAGGGTATACAAATCCATTGATGAGATACCAAAAGATCTGCAGCATGCTTTTGTTGCAATTGAAGATGAGCGTTTTTACAAACACAATGGTATAGATCTGCAGGGTATTGCCCGTGCTGCAGTAGTCGGCATTGCAAGAGGTGGTAATTTCACGGAAGGTGCCAGTACTCTTACACAGCAGCTGATCAAGAACAATGTGTTCCCGAACTTTACCAAAGAAAAAACGTTTTATGACAAATTCCAGCGTAAAATCCAGGAACAGTATCTTGCTTTACAGATTGAAAAGAAAATGGATAAAAGCGAGATTATTGAAAGTTATCTGAATACGATCAACCTTGGGCAGAACTGTCTCGGTGTTCAGGCTGCATCGCAGCGTTATTTCGGAAAAGATGTATCTGACCTGACCTTATCTGAATGTGCAGTCATTGCCGGAATCACACAAAGTCCAAGTACTTATGATCCGATCACTCATCCGGATAACAATAAAGTAAGACGTAATAAAGTATTAAAGAATATGCTGGAACAGGGTTATATCAGCCAGAAGCAATATGATGAAGCACTTGCCGATGATGTATATGCCCGGATTCAGACAACCAATACTGCTTCTCAGGCAGATAATACCTATAGTTATTTTGTTGATGCACTTGCCCAGCAGGTTATTCAGGATCTGAAAGACCAGCTTGGTTATACTGATACGCAGGCTTATAATGCTGTTTACAGCGGTGGTCTTAGTATTTATTCTACACAGAATCAGACCATGCAGCAGATCTGCGATGAAGAAGCCAATAATGATTCCAATTATCCGGGACTGAAAGAATATGGTCTGGACTACGCACTGACTGTAACCCGTGCCGATGGATCAACCGAAAATTATGGCAGCAACAACATCAAGAATTATGTAAAAGAAACTTATGGAAAAGATCAGGGCCTTTTATATTCCAGCGAGGATGCAGCCAGGGCTATGGTCGAAGAATGGAAAACAACAATCGCCAGGGAAGGAGATACTTATGATGAACGTATCACGATCACTCCGCAGCCACAGTCTTCTATCACGATCATGGATCAGAAGACCGGACAGATCAAAGCAATGGTCGGCGGACGTGGTGAAAAAGCTTCCAGCCTTGGTCTTAACAGAGCCTACCAGGGATCAAAGAGACAGCCAGGATCTACATTCAAGATTCTTGCGGCTTATGCACCGGCATTAGATTCCTGCGACAAAACACTTGCAACAACAATTGATGATGAACCATATACACTGAAAAACGGACAGGTCTTAAGAAATGCCAACAAGCAATATAGCGGTACTACCACTCTCCGTGAAGGTATCAAACGTTCCATCAACGTAGTAGCTGTAAAATTAAGTGATGAGATCACTCAGGAATTGGGCTATGAGTATTGTCAGAAATTCGGAATCAGTACGCTTGTAAAGAATAAGACGATCAATGGAAAAGTATTCGATGACAGTACTTCCCAGACTCTTGCTCTTGGTGGTATCACAGAAGGTGTCTACAATTACGAAATGTGTGCAGCATATGCAACGATTGCTAACGGCGGCGAATATAATAAACCAACTCTTTACAGCAAGGTAGTTGACCATGATGGCAATGTTCTTCTGGATGGCACAGGCGAATCACATACTGTAATCAAAGACAGTACTGCATACCTTCTCACCAGCGCAATGGAAGATGTCGTCAATTCCGGTACCGGTACTGCATGCCAGCTTCCTAATATGCCGGTAGCCGGTAAGACAGGTACCACAACTTCCAACAAGGACTTATGGTTCTGTGGATTTACACCATATTACACCTGCGCCGTATGGGGCGGATATGACGATAACAAGGAATGTGATTATGACACAAGTTTCCGTTTCAGACTCTGGAAAGGTATCATGAGTCGTATTCACGAGAATCTGGAAGAAAAAGATTTTAAAGTTCCTTCTTCCGTTGAACGTAAAAGCATCTGTACAATTACAGGAAAGCTCGCTGGAAGCGGATGCCCGTCTATTACAGAGTATTTTGCAAAAGACACTCTGCCTTCCGAAACATGTTCCGGACACGGATATTCATACGGAAGTAAATCAAACTCTTCCACAGAAGACGGCAACAGTTCCAATGCTAATACTTCCGGCGATTCTAACGGAGAAGACAGCAGTAATTCAACGACCGGAAATACAACCGGAAATACAACAACGGGCGGCGATACAACCGGTGGTAATACAGCGGGCGGCTCAACCGGCGGCTCAACCGGTGGTAATACAGGTAGTTCAACCGGTGGCACTACAGGTGGTTCAACCGGCAGCGATACAACCGGCGGTTCAACCGGCGGTACTGCGCCTCAGTAATATATAGAAAAATGCGGGATAGTTAAAACCATCCCGCATTTTTTATACGTATTTTTTTGATTGTAAAATCAATCTCTGTTTTTTTCAATATCCTTTATGAAAGAATTAATTTAGCAGCTCCGCAGATTCCTGCATCATTTCCCAATGTCGCAAGGACAAATTCCGTATCCTTGTTAGCAAAAAATGCTCTCTCTTTAAAGTTCTTTTCCACATACTCTATCAGTATTTCACCTGCTTTGGATACTCCCCCGCCAATCACAATTGCTGACGGATCTGCCACCGCTGCCAGATTAGCCATTGCATGTCCGAGATATTTTCCAAATTCTTCTGCAATCTCTTCTGCTACCGCATCTCCGGCTTTCACTGCATCAAATACTGTCTTTGCACTGACTTCCTGCTCTCTTAATACTGACCTGGCATCATCTTTGGCAAGACGGATATTCGCCAGTCTGGTGATTCCTGTGGCTGATGCATATTGCTCCAGACATCCGGTATTACCACATCCGCAATGATCTGTCTCTTCATAATTCACACAGAGATGTCCGATCTCACCACCGGCACCATGCGCTCCTACCAGTGGTTTTCCATCAATGATAATTCCACCGCCTACACCTGTTCCAAGCGTTACCATAATGATATTTTTGCGTCCTTTGCCGGCTCCCAGCCACATCTCTCCAAGTGCGGCTACATTGGCATCATTACCGATCTCGGCTCGCATGCCGGAAAGCTCTTCCATCTCTCTTTTTACTTCTTTATATCCCCATCCGAGGTTTGCAGTGTTCTGTACTACACCTTCTGCATCCACCGGTGCCGGAACTCCGACTCCGATTCCTTCCACCTCATCTTTGCCAATCTTCTTTTCTTCAAGCTTGGCATTTAACGCCTCTGCGATATCCGGAAGAACTGCCTCTCCCTGATTCTCTGTACGGGTCTTAATCTCCCACTTATCTACAATCTCACCACCGGTTGTAAACAAACCTAATTTTACAGTTGTTCCCCCGATATCTACACCAAAACAATATTTCATTTTCCTACTCTCCTATTTTTTTGTTAAATTCTGCTGTACACGCTTATACAGTTCCTGTGCTGCATTATATCCCATCTGTTTCTGTCTGTGGTTAACGGCCGCTGTCTCAACGATAATCGCCAGATTACGTCCAGGACGTATCGGAAGATGATGACACACCACTTTATTTCCAAGGAATTCTGTATACTCTTCTTCCAGTCCGAGACGGTCATATTCTTTATTCTTATTCCACTCTTCAAGCGTGATAACAAGGTCAATATTCTGTGTCTCCCTGACACTCAGTACACCGAACAATGCTTTTACATCTACAATACCGATACCACGCAATTCAATGAAATGTCTTGTGATATCCGGTGCCGATCCAACCAGTGTCTCATCACTGACTCTGCGGATCTCTACGACATCATCACTGACAAGACGGTGTCCACGCTTGATCAGTTCCAGTGCGGCTTCACTCTTACCGATTCCACTTTCACCCATAATCAGCACACCAACACCGTATACATCAACCAGCACACCATGAATAGAAATGCATGGTGCAAGTTCTACATTCAGCCATCGGATGATCTCTGCTGTAAATTCCGATGTCTTCTTTTCTGTCTGGAATACCGGGATATTTGCCTTTTCTGCCATCTCCAGAAGCATCTTTTCCGGTGGAAGATTCCTGCAGAAGATCAGACAAGGGATCTTATAAGAAAGCAGTGTCTCATAAATCCGCTTTTTCTTATCTTCATCTGTCATCTTCTCCAGAAATGTATATTCTACATAACCAATGATCTGTACACGTTCTGAATCAAAATGTTCAAAAAATCCCGTAAGCTGCAGTGCCGGTCTGTTAATGTCTGGTATCTCTACATCTTTATCAGACAGATCTACATCCGGTGTTAGATTTTTAAGATTCATTTTTTCAACAAGTGTTTTTAATTCAACTTTATTCGCCATATTCTCCCACCTCACACGTATTAAAAATCTGATAACTTTATTATACCATACTTAAGGATTCTGGTGAAAAAATTTATATACTTCCTGTGCAGATTTTTCATTCATACTTGGCAGTTCTTTTAACTCTTCTACCGTTGCATTACGGATTGCATCAATATTCTCAAAGCACCGCATCAGATCTTTTCTTCTTGCAGGCCCGACTCCCGGAATATCGTCCAGCACAGAATGTACCTGCCCCTTGCTGCGCAGTTGTCTGTGAAATGTAATTGCAAAACGGTGCGCTTCGTCCTGTATCCTGGTAATCAGCCGGAAACATTCCGAGTTGCGGTCAATTGGAAGTTCGGTATTATTAAAATACAGTCCTCTCGTTCTGTGATTGTCATCTTTCACCATTCCACACACCGGAATACGCAGATGAAGCTTTTCCAGTACTTCCAGTGCTATATTCACCTGCCCCCGTCCTCCGTCCATCATGATCAGATCCGGAAATATCTGAAAGCCTCCGGTTTCACTTTCTTCCTGCTGTTCACGCAATCCATGCCCGAATCTTCTGGTCAGTACTTCATTCATACTGGCATAATCATCCGGACCCTGCACGGTTTTAATTTTGAATTTGCGGTAATCGTTCCGTTTTGGTTTCCCATGTTCATAGACTACCATCGATCCGACAGAATCAAATCCGTTCGTATTGGAAATATCATATGCCTCCATACGTATGATGCCTTTTAGTCCCAGCATCTTTTCCAGTTCTTTCACCGCACCGATCGTTCTTCCCTCTTCACGTTTCAGACGTTCTCTGTCATTCTTTAACACCATCTGCGCATTCTTTTGTGCCAGTTCTACCAGTTTTTCCTTCGTTCCTTTCTTCGGAATACGAAGATGTACTCTGTGTTCTCTTCTTGCCGTCAGCCATTCTTCAATGATATCCTGATCTTCAATCTCTTCCGGCAGCATCAGTTCCGCAGGAATATATGGTGTGCCTGCATAGAACTGCTTGATAAAGCTTGACAATATCTCGCCTTCCGTATCATTTTCTGCGCTCTTCAGATAAAAATGATCCCGTCCGATCAATCTTCCGCTTCGGATAAAAAATACCTGCACAACTGCATCTTCTCCCTCGGAAGCCATTGCAATAATATCTCTGTCATCTCCTGCCGTATCTGTGATTTTCTGCTTCTGAGCAACCTTCTGTACACTTGTAAGCAGTTCTCTGTATTCAATTGCTTTTTCGAATTCCAGACTATCCGATGCTGCCATCATCTTTTCTTCCAGTTCTTTTAAAACCAGATCATAATGTCCATTCAGGAAACGTACAACTTCATCGATCGATTTCCGGTACTCTTCCTGAGAAATGTATCCCTGGCATGGTGCCTGACACTGATGGATATGATAATTCAGACAAGGTCTCTCTTTCCCTATGTCTTTTGGCAGCGAACGGTTACAGCTGCGGATATGATAAAGCTTACGGATCAATTCTATCGTATCTTTTACTGCACCTGCACTGGTATAAGGCCCAAAATATTTTGCCTTGTCCTTCTTCATCTGTCTTGCCAGCATAACCCTCGGAAACGGCTCATTTACTGTGACTTTTATAAACGGATAACTCTTATCATCCATCAGCATAGTATTATACTTCGGTCTGTGTTCCTTTATCAGATTACACTCCAACACCAATGCTTCCAATTCAGAATCTGTCACAATGTATTCAAATCTGGAAATATGTGTCACCATCTGTTCGATCTTGGCACCTTTATTCCTGCTGCTCTGAAAATACTGACGGACACGGTTCTTAAGGCTGATCGCCTTTCCGACATAGATGATTGCATCCTTTTCATCATGCATCAGATAGACTCCCGGCTTTCCGGGCAGCTTCTTCAATTCTTCCTGTATGTTAAAATTCTCCATATACGTCTCCTGTATATTTTCTATTTCTAAACATCTTCTCTGATTTTTTGAATCCTGTTATCGCTCTTTTTCCGACTCTTTTACAATCAATAGAGAATAATAGCCTGCCTGCTCCGGAACATCTTCTATTCTTTCATAGATCCGCTCCTCCGGCATCCCACAGTTTTCTATCATCTTTACATTCACATTTCTATCTTTTTCTTCCAGAGTCCTCTTTACTTCACTTATTCCGGATGCGGACTTCATCAGAATCTTTGTTCCGGAATAGTTTAGTGCCGCCTCTATCCCATAACTGGATGGGATTACATGAAGTTCTTCTGCCCGGTCAACAAGACTGTCATCCAGTCTCGCCGCTGCAGCACAAAAGGACGGAATTCCGCTGATGATCGATGTCTCATACCCTTTTGCTTTTATTATGCGGTGGATGTACATATAAGTCGAATAGATTGTCGGATCTCCCAGCGTCAGATATGCTACATCCTTCCCTTTTTCCAGTTCTTCCATAATTCTTCCTGCTGCATTTTCATAATTCCGATCCAGAATCTGTCTGTCCTTTGTCATCGGCGTATCCAGATCCAGGAATTCTTTTTCTTCCATGTTCTCTATCATCCCCGCTGCAATCCTGTAGCTGACCGCATGTTCCCTGCCTCTCGCAGGCACTGCAAGCACTTGGCATTCCTTTATGATACGCACTGCCTTATATGTCATAAGTTCCGGATCTCCCGGTCCTACTCCGACTCCGAATAATCTTCCCTTCATGTTCTTTCCTCCAGAATACTCTCATCCTGCCTATTATATACCAGGCAGATATAATTGAAAAGAAAAAAAAGATACAGGAGCTGTTATACTCTGTACCTTCCTTTTCTGTCTATTCTTCTTCGCAAATAACTTCCTTTATTGCTTCAACAGGTTCTTCGGTTGTCTCATCTGCAGATTTCATGACAAACCCTTCCCCTTCTACCGGATTCATACCAATTCTTGCTTCTTCCTTCTTCGGTGCATCCGGATCAATCCCTTCTGCTTCATGGAAGATTTCCATAAATTCTTTTCCGGTGATCGTCTCTTTTTCAATCAGGAATGCTGCAATCCTATCCAGTGACTGTCTGTGATCTCTCAGCAGCTGTTTTGCTTCCTCATAAGCATCTTTCAACATCTTCATGACTTCTTCATCAATCTCGGATGCTGTCTGCTGTCCGCAGTTGCTGACCGGACGTCCGTCCAGATAACGGTTCTGAATGGATTCCAGACCGATCAGTCCGAACTTCTCACTCATACCATACTGTGTGATCATGGCTCTTGCAACGCTTGTTGCTTTCTCGATATCATTGGAAGCTCCCGTTGTAACCGTATCAAATACCACTTCTTCCGCAGCACGTCCTGCAAGCAATCCGACTAACATTGCCTGTAGTTCCTTCTTCGTGTTCAGGAATTTCTCTTCCTCCGGTGTCTGCATAACATAACCCAGTGCTCCCATAGTACGTGGAACAATCGTAATCTTCTGTACCGGTTCCGCATCTTTCTGCAAAGCGCTTACCAGTGCATGTCCGACCTCATGGTAGGAAACGATTCTCCGTTCTTCCTGGCTCATAATCCGGTCTTTCTTCTCTTTTCCTACAAGTACTACTTCTACTGCTTCAAATAAGTCTGACTGACACACTGCATTTCTTCCGTGTTTTACTGCATTGATTGCTGCCTCATTGATCATATTGGCAAGATCGGAACCAACCGCTCCTGAAGTTGCC
This sequence comes from uncultured Dorea sp., assembly GCA_934309195.1. Classification (GTDB taxonomy): domain Bacteria; phylum Bacillota; class Clostridia; order Lachnospirales; family Lachnospiraceae; genus Dorea_A. The sequence continues at coordinate 20,220 of CAKRCY010000005.1, read as the reverse complement.
AGTGCAATCTCTTCCAGATTAACAGTCTCATCCATCTTTACATCTTTGGAATGTACCTTCAGGACCTCTACACGTCCTTTCAGATCTGGTTTTTCCACGATGATACGTCTGTCAAAACGTCCTGGTCTCAATAACGCAGGATCCAGGATCTCCGGTCTGTTGGTTGCTGCAAGAAGTACCAGTCCTTTATTGCTTTCAAATCCATCCATCTCCGCAAGAAGCTGGTTCAGTGTCTGTTCGCGCTCATCGTTGCCGCCCATCTGATTGTCACGGCTCTTACCGATTGCATCAATCTCATCAATGAAAATGATACATGGTGCCATCTGCTGAGCCTGTTTAAACAGATCACGTACCCTGGATGCTCCGACACCGACATACATTTCCACAAATGCCGAACCGCTCAGTGAGAAGAATGGTACCTTTGCTTCACCGGCTACCGCTTTCGCCAAAAGTGTCTTACCGGTTCCCGGAGGACCGACTAACAACGCTCCTTTCGGAAGCTTTGCACCGACACTCGTATATTTCCCTGGATTATGCAGAAAATCTACCACTTCCTGTAAGGACTCTTTTGCTTCATCCTGCCCGGCCACATCTTTAAATGTCACACCTGTCTGCTTCTCTACATACATCTTGGCATTACTCTTACCGATTCCCATCATGCCGCCGCCTTTTGACATACGCTTTGTCATCCAGACGATCATTCCGACAAAGAATGCGATTGGCAGGAATGTTAAGATAACGTTCATTGCTACCGCAGATGTGGTATCCGGAATCTCCTGATTAAATTCTACACCGGCTTTTTCCAGACGTTTGGTCAGTTCGTCATCATTCACAACTCCGGTATAATATTCCTGTGAAATTCCACTTTCCTTATCCTTCTTTGTGACAATCATGATCTTATCATTCTGAATCTCTACTTTTTCGACCTTGCCGTCATCTACCATCTTCAGGAATTTATTATAAGTAATCTCTTTTGCAGAGGTCATTCCCTGAAACTGGAACAGTGCAACCACAAGGATCGATGTAATAACTGTGACCAATAAAATAAACGAAATACCTTGTTTATTATTCTTGTTATTCTTATTATTCTGGTTGTCCATTTTAATCCTCCTGTATAACTAATTATTATAAAGACCACTATGTTAGAAATCAATAAAAACATTACCGCTCAGCGATTTTTTACCATTATATTAGGCTTATTTTATCTTTTTTATAGAGTTTTTATGATTGTATTCTTCGTTTTCTCTTCTTTATTTTAATTCTTAGTATCAAATCAGTATCAGTCCCATCCAAGAACAGCCCTCTCGACTTCGCTGTAGCCGGTCCGTTGAAAGCTATCAATTCCAACGTGCATGATCGGGTACGGTGTCAGGTACTGGTTATGATATTCTTTATACCTCCAACACGCCCGTGGTGTTCTGAGCTTTCGCAAGGTTTTCTTTTCAATACCGTCAACCTTCGATTTTGTGTAGCCCATCCGTTCACTAATCTGCTTCATTGTACGCCGTTCAAAATAATGCTCCCGGATCACTCGCCTCTGTTCTTCCGGAAGACTATCAATGATATAGTTCAGCTCCTCCTGCATCATTTCCCGATCACATTTTTTGATTGCGTCTTCTTCTAAATTCTGATCAGACGCAATGAGATCTCTCAGGGCGATCTTATCATTATCCTGACTAACAACCGAATCAAGACTGCTCACATTTGCCTTATTTGCGCTTTCCCGTATATCCATGAGTTCTTCTTCACTTACACCAAGAAAAGCCCTACAAGCCAACTCAGACGGTTCACAGCCGCATTCCTGTTCATACTGCCGGACAAATCTCTTGTATCTCATAACAGCCTGGTACATTCCTGACGGCAATCTGACAGATCCATTATTCTCTATGTACCTTTGCATTCTCATTTTCAACCAAAAGGTTAGATAGCTGATGAACTTTGTCCCCTGATCCGGCTTGTAGTGTTCAACTGCAGCATTAAGCCCCAGGTATCCCTCTTGCATCAGATCATCCATTTCAGCATATCCGCTATATCTCTTAGCCACTTTATAAATATATGCTTTGGTCTGCTGCCATAACTGCAGCATATTCTCTGCAGCGTTTTCTCCGGCTTGGATTCTTGCCACAAGCTGTTCATTCGTCATGATCTTCCCTCCTGATATGAAATAAGCCCCAGGTGCTCACCCAGGGCTCTTGTTTACTCTGCTGCTTTGTTCTCTGCGTAATAGATTGCCATTTTCTTATTATCCAGTACAAAGGCATCATATACAATACGTCCTTCAACCAGTTCCCCGGAAATTCCCGGCGGGTCCTGATGGATTTTATAATCCTCTAACTTTGTAGGTGCGACAGTCGCAACCGGATGCGAAATCATGAAGCCCGCCCTTTCCGGCATCTTCTTAGCTGTCATCTTGATCACATCCATACCGTCAACCATTGCGATAACGCCCTTAGCTCTCTGCTCCGCTGTAATATCACAATCAATATTTAACTCGGTGTTCTTTTTCATCATTCTATATACATCAGGTATCACCGTCAGTATCCGCCCTGTATCCGGCACATCATTATCATCAAGTACTTTTGTACCTTCGATAATCTCATCATAGATATTATCTGCAGTCAGTGTTACATTTGTAACCTTTGTTCCGGCATTTGCAGCCATCACCCCATAAGTGTAACTGTCTACTTCCGGAATAATAACCTCACGCTGTTGTCTTGCAAGAGCAGACGCCCCGGCAAGAACGCCCTGAGTTTCATCCTTATCCATCTTGTCAATCGCAAATGTAAAAGATCTGTCTTTTTTCAATACCAGGTCTTCCATTTCATTTCCCAGTTCTTCGAGATCTCCATATCTTGAAGATTTTCCACTGGTTCCGTTTCGATCATAATCATTCATACCCACAGTATTAACCTTGTTGATCTTGATCGTGTGCGCCCCGGTCCAGTCAAAATCGTCATTGGTCAGGAGTGATTTTTTACTCTCTGATGTGAATACCTCATCTACATAAGACGTCACCCTTGTTGTTAAATTAATAGCCATATTTATTTACCTTTAACGTGCTTTTCTTGCGAATGCATCCGCAATAGGATCCTTCCCCGGAAGGCTTGATCCTACCCTCGGCGCATGACCTCTTAATGCATTTTTTACCCCCTGAGCAGTTGCTTCTCTAAAAATACTGATCACATTCTCCAGACTTTTCTCACTGCTTTCCCTGTCGCTGTAATCAATCAGATCAGCTAAAGTTGACGGCAGTCCCTGGCTTGTCAAAGTATCTTTTGCGTCTGCTCTGAGTTCACGCTTCAGCACGTCCCTTTCTCTTTTATCCAATTCACTCTCTTGCTGTTCATCATTAAACAGCTTTGACATTCTTTTTCGTTCAGCGGCGATTTTCTTCGCTATGATCCGGTCAACATCTTCGTCTGTATATTTCTTTTCCGGTTTCTGTCCCGGTTCAGTTTCCCCAGATCCGTTCTGATCGCCCTGTGTTCCTTCCTGATTTTCTGCAGTGGAAGCCTCTGCATCACCTGCGCCACCTTCTGCGCCCTCTTCTGCAAATAACTGCAGCTTTCTAAACATATCTTTCATTTATGTTTACTCCTTTCGATTTTACGCCTCCCGGCTCATTCATGCTCTTACCGCGGCACCTCACGTCATTTTGATATACAAAAAAGGACGCAGGAACAGTTTTGGACATTTCTGTCTGTAACTATTCCCACGCCCTTTAGGCTTACACTGTTAAGTGCGGTACTTGTATATCATATTATCTATTATACTAAAATACCGTACTTAATGCAATGATAACAAAATACTAACTTTTACTAACATTTTTTTAGGTTAACAAATGTCAACATTTGTCAACATTATTTATTTTCAGCCTCAGCATTTCTAAGCATTGTTTACAACTATAGGTTTGCCTACTTATTGTATCCTTCACTTTCTCTGCAACCGAGTATTTTCGAGTATCATATAGGCTCTCCTATATTTCCCCTTAGATGGTTGAACCTTAACATTTCTTAACATCGGAGCAAGGAGCGCCTTAACAGCTTCCAGCTCCTGCTCCTGTTCGTAGGATACTTTAATTTTTACGCTCATCTTTCCAATCCTCAATGATCACGCATATTGTCTTGCTATCTAACGGCCAGATTCTTGCAATGTAGCTACTCCAGATTTCTCTTGGTACCCGTCCCCCATAAGAATAAACACCGCAAAGCTCTCCTTGCGTCTCTCCGTCCTCACTATTTTCTTTTCGTCTATATACCTCTACTGCAACTGATCCTTTTAATAATCTATTGAATAATGTACTAAATCTCATATCTCTTTTTCTCCTTTCTTCAACTTAGGTATTCTAGAGTAATCTGAAGTTTTCTAAAGCTGTTTCAGATGTCAAGTTTTGTCAAGTTTTTCATATATTTCAAAACTCAAGTTTTCCCAAGTAATTTCCATGTCTTATCCGAACGTTTTCTGCGTTCGTTTCGTTTTGTGTGCACCCTCTGCACCTTATCCGTTCGTTATGTAAATACACCCGCCGTCCGGTTCCGGGTTGGTAGCACCTTTCCCGGAAAGGCAGGCATTCTTATTCTTTATTTTTCATCTTCGATCATTATGGAAAGTACATCCTCGGCTTCAGCTCCGACTGTATAAACATGAGCTGACCACACTTCTTTCGGTACTTTATCGTACCTGTTATACATTCCGATATATCCGGCATTAATAACAGTTCTATCATCATTCGCATCACATCTCACAACCTTATAAACCTTAACAACTGCACTATATTTCATTTTCAAAAATATCTGACTAAATCTCATATCTTTTCTCCTTTATTCGTCGTTTTGTTGGTAACTGCCTCCTGTATCGCCGGAGGCTTGCGGTGAGGGAAGTATGTATCGTATAGTTATCTATTGATTCGCCTTAATTATCTGTGTTTCTTCGCTCTTTCCAAACGTTTTCCGCACATCATTCCGTAAGCGAATGCATAACAAAGAGCTATAAACGCACCTCTTTCCTCTCCAGTATCTTTCCAGATCTGCCACAGCATCCCACTATACTTTTCCGGTATTGCCGTCTGCTTTGCTCTGAACAAATCCTGTTTACAAGCTCTATAGTTGAGGCAGTTATCTAATATCTTTGCTGCATCTTCTGAGTATTTAAACATCATCTCTTGAAGTTTCTCTTTGTCTTCTCCTGTTGCAATCAAATAAGCTGCTACAATATCAAGCCATACCTGATACTTTTTATTGGAGCTGTTAAGTACAATCACATCATCCTCTTTTTCATAGAATAAGATCAGATTACCGATATTTGATCCCGGCTCCCACTGTCCAAGAAAGTGTTTAACCTGTTCAAGTGTCAGATCTGCCAAGCTGCATCTTGCAATTCTTAATTCTTCGTTTATCATTTCATATTTCATAATCTATTGCCCTCTTTCATAAATCCATGTTATTATATGTTTATCCTCTCTCTAAACCGCCCCACGGATTAGATAGAAGATACAGGCCCCTGACTTCGGTAGTTGTGTAAGGGGCTTTTTTATTACAGATTTTCAATCATTCCCTTAATGCAAAGATGCCCGTCTGTCTTGTCCGTAACCTTTTCCAGTGACTTATTCAGTTTATCCAGAGTATCAGCAATCCGGATCAGCTGACCAGCACAAACAGTCAACGCATTGGTCAGCTCTTCCTGTCCCATTCCATCAGGAAACGTCTTTCCGTCTCCTGGATAATCTTCATTGATGTCTGTTATTCTTTCGATCGCTTCGTTTTCGTCTTCTCCGAACAGCTGCAGATTCATTCTTGCAAGTTCATAATTATTCATTTTGTTCACCTCTTTCGTACTCGTTGTTTCTCCTACATGCCCATGCAAAACCAACCAACACGGTGTGAGCCCTTGTAAATGCAGGGCTTTGCGTACTCGTTGCACCCCCTCTAGTACGTATACCGTTCTTGCGTACTCGTTGCACCCCCTCTAGTACGTATAACCCTTATAAAATAAGGCTTTTAATCGTACTCGTTGGGTTTCTCTGAGGCAGTAAGCGCAATTAAATACTTTTTGGGATTAAAACCAACCGCCCAAGTATGTATCTCCTTGTCTTTTTTTAATGCTGCTTTTGCATTCTTTAATGCGTTGGTGCTTATACCGGAAGCCTTAGCTAAGCCATCAAGCTCTGATACTTCCATTTGCTTTTGATCCTTGAGCGTATCTACTATAAACATCTTGGCATCTTCCAACGCTGGAGCAATGCTTCTTTCTCTACTCTCGGCCATGACATAATCACGGTCTTTCTTATCCGTATAGACTTTAAATATCGGTATTCCTTTATCATTTAATGTGTAGAGCGTTGTCTTTTCCAGCTTTCCATAATTTGATTTTTCCTGAGCAAGATACCTCACGCCTTTCTCCTGAGTTTCCCCCAGCATCAGCACGGACCTTGAAGCGTCCCATATATCAGAGCTATCTGCTATTCTCTTTCGTCCATATACCCCACTTTGCTTATTAACATGTACAACAATGATAAATGTTGTCTTATATGTCTCTCCATAACCCAGCAACGGTGTGAAGCACTTTCTCATAGCGTTCCTATCTCCCATGCGTAAGTTTTCGGGAATAAAGGACTGAATAGGATCCAGCAACACAAGTCCCGGCTTATGTTCTGCAATGAGCTGTTCCAACAATTCACCATTTAAATTTAAATCAACAAAATTAGGATCTGACGGCGGAAGGTATTTTATCAAGTCCATATTTGCACCGTTATTTATTAAACGCTTTCCGAGTACGTACTTCCATGAATCCTCTGCTGAGAAGAATAGCACTTTCTCCGGATCACCTTGAAAAGGTATTTGTATACCATCCAACATAAAAGGATGCCTTCCAGTGGTCACTGCTGCAGCTATATTACAAATAATAGAGGTCTTTCCGGTTCCACCTTCTCCTCCGAGTGTTGTTATTCCATACCTTGGCACGTATCCCGGTATCAGCCATTCCGGTTCCGCTATCGTAACATCAGAAGCTGAGCTTAGCTTAAGCGGTTTCTTTTTTACTTTGCGTGCTTTTCCGTGATCGCAAGTTGCTCTCTGACCAGAAGCTCTCTCTTCCTCTTCAAGAGCTGCAATTTGTCGGTCAATCTCTGCGATTTCGTCCGCTGTTGCTCCACTTCTCGTCTTCTCCAATCCTTATCACCTCTTTCGTTTTGTTTTGCAAACCACTTTGCCACCTCCTTCATCTCCTGTTCATGCTTATACTCAAACTCAGTCACGACACAGGTATAGTATTCTCTGGCCTTACTGCATCCCAAGATCTCCAATCTTTTGATCACATCTTCCGCAAATCCCGGACGTGTTATTTCATGTCCATAGACTTTCAGAAAGAAATTCTTATCAAGATGCATGCCAGGCTTTAAACTGTCGAGGAGCTCCCTGCTACCTGCCATTGCTTACCCCTCCGTAGCACTTCTGATTAAAATAAGCAATCGGGACTCTTCCGTTTATTACTATGTAGCCTTGTGCCTCCAGCTCCGCATTCAAGCGTTTGATGATCTTGTAGGCTGTTGACTGATGAACGCCTAACATCTCAGCAACTTCCTGTGCTGTGTAAAATCTGCTTTTCAATCCGGTTCCCCCTCTCTCATGCCTACATCTGTACAGCCGTCACGGTATAGCTGATTGACTATCGTGAACACCTGCAGATCGCTGTAAGCTCTTCTGATGATTCTTTTTCCTTGATAGATAGCTGTTATGATATACATCCGCTTTTTCCCTTTCTGTGCGACGTCGCACAACTTCCAAACATTCACACCGCCCCACGGTCCTACTGTTCTATGATTTCAGTTACATCAACACCAAGAGCCTTGGCAATCTTTCCGGCTGTTTCCGGTCGAACTTCCTTGTGTTCTGCTCTGTATAAGGTATCTCGAGGAATACCTGCAGCGACAAGATCCTTTATACTCACACAAGCATTTGCACGAGCAAGTAGGTATTTATCCCTGTTCAACTTCATTTTTCATCACCTCCATTAGTAAGTTTGTACCATCATATTATCTTGCATTTGTACTAATGTCAAGTGTTTTTTTTGCATTTTGCACTAATCTATTTACATTTGTACTAATTTATGTTTTACTAAAATAAAAAAGGAGGTGCTTGCATGGCTTTAGGAAAAAGATTAAAAAGCATTTTGGAAGAAAAAGGAATTACAATATTAGAATTATCTCAGATAACAGGCATATCTAAAAATACCTTATACGCTATCACCAAAAGAGATAATGATACAATGAAATATGAAAATTTAAAAAAAATTGCTGATGCCTTGAATATGACACCAGATGAAATTGTCGATTATGATGTTTCTAAATCCTTAGAGGAGAATTTATCTCATGGAACTTATTATGTTTCTAAAGAGGGCTCTGTTTCCCCGATGCCTACTGAAATAGGACATAGCAATCTGCAGACTTTTGCAGCACACTTTGACGGAGACGAATATACAGACGAGGAACTTGAAGAGATCAAACGCTTTGCAGAATATATAAAAAGCAGGAGAAAAACGGATTAACCTCGATAAATCCGGGAATAACTAAACTCAATTTTGAGTTCACTCAGCCAAGTATCCGGCTCAGTATTCCAGTGCTGGCTTTTCAGCACTGATAGGAAGGTCTCCTGAATTCTGAGGAGGCTCCCCAAAATTGGGAACCCGCTCAAAAATGAGCAAAACCATAATCTTCCAGATATTCACACCGCCCCACGGAGTGAAGGGAGATATAACAATATGCCATGCTATAAGGATAATAAAAGCAATACCTGGTACTGCAAATTCTACTATACCAACTGGCAAGGTGAGAAGAAACAGAAACTCAAGCGGGGATTTAAGCTGCAGCGTGATGCGAAAGAATGGGAAAGAAACTTCCTGGAGCAGTTCGCCACAAGTCCGGATATCACATTTCAATCACTGTATGATAAATACAAACGATTCAAGGAAAACCGGGTAAAGGCATCTACTCTTGAAACACAATGCAATGCCATAGATCTGCACATCCTGCCATACTTCAAAGATCGGATTGTCTCTGACATCACCCCGGAGGATGTGGCAGAATGGCAGACACAGCTACTTGAAAAGAAATTTTCAGCATCCCACACAAGGCAAATAAACGCCTATTTGCGGATGTTATTCAAGTATGCCGTTGATTATCTACGATTACCCAAAAGTCCCGTCATTGCTCAAATCTGCAAGCCACAGAAGGGAAATATTGATTTCTGGACGCCGGAAGAATACCATAAGTTTTCTGATCATATCAAAGACAACATTGAGCTATACACAGCTTTCGAGATCCTGTTTTATACCGGAATGAGAAAAGGTGAACTGTTGGCTCTGACAATGAATGATGTAGACTTCCAGGCAAAGCAGATTCGGATCAATAAAACGCTCGCTTATGTCCACGGGGAGTATATTATACAGCCACCCAAAACAGAACAGAGCAACCGGGTGATTGATGTTCCGGGGTTTCTCCTGGCAGAGATCCGGAACTATACAGACAAGATCTATCATCTGGATCCGGATCAGAGAATCTTTCCCCGGTCCCGTGTCTGGCTCGGACAGGCTATCACCCGGATCTGTCCGGCAATAGATCTGAAGATTATCAGGGTACATGATCTCCGGCACTCTCATGCATCCGTGCTGATCGATCTGGGAGCAAATCCTCTGATGATTGCGGAACGCCTAGGGCATAAAGACGTAAAGGTAACAATGAATATTTACGCTCATCTCTTCCAATCACATCAGGAGGAGATTATACAGAAATTGGAAAAATTAAAATTATAGTATCATTTTAGTATCACAAAAGGAGCGAAATCCTTATTTTACAAGGACAACGCTCCTTTTCTTTCTATAAAAACATTATGAAAAGATTGTAAACTTCCTATGTGTTGTAGTATACTTGAAATGAAAATGCTTATGCCGGTTCCGGCAGATTTTCCACTATATAAAGATTAAATATATTTTAGATGAGGGAATGTACTTATGAAAATTGGATTCGATAATGAAAAATACCTGAAGATGCAGTCTGAACATATCCGTGAACGTATCGGACAATTTGACAACAAACTGTATCTGGAATTCGGAGGCAAGCTTTTTGATGATTTCCATGCCTCCAGAGTTCTTCCTGGATTCCAGCCTGACAGCAAACTCCGTATGTTATGCGAGCTGTCCGATCAGGCCGAAATTGTCATTGTCATCAGCGCTGAAGATATTGAAAAGAATAAGATCCGTGGTGACCTTGGTATCACGTATGATTCCGATGTACTCCGCCTGATGCATATCTATCAGGAGCTTGGGCTCTATGTCGGAAGCGTCGTTATTACCAAATACAACGCACAGGAAAGTGCCGAATTATTCAAAAACCGTCTGGAAAAGCTTGGCATCAAAGTGTACCGTCACTACCTGATTCCCGGATATCCGACAAACGTACCTTTTATCGTAAGTGACGATGGTTACGGAAAAAATGATTATATAGAAACAAGCCGTCCTCTGGTCGTTGTGACTGCTCCGGGACCTGGAAGCGGAAAGATGGCTGTCTGCCTGTCACAGTTATATCATGAACACAAACATGGAATCAAAGCAGGTTACGCCAAATTCGAGACATTCCCAATCTGGAATATCCCGTTAAAGCATCCGGTCAATCTGGCTTACGAGGCAGCTACTGCGGACCTGAATGATATTAATATGATCGATCCGTTTCATCTGGAAGCCTATGGTGAGACAACGATCAACTATAACCGTGATGTAGAGATTTTCCCTGTATTAAATGCCATGTTCCAGCGCATTTACGGAGAAAGTCCTTACAAATCCCCAACAGATATGGGGGTAAATATGGCCGGCAATTGTATCTGTGATGATGATGCATGCAGAGAAGCTTCCTGTCAGGAGATCATCCGCAGATACTATGCATCCAGGAGAAGACTTCTTCTCGGCGCATGCTCCGAAGAAGAAACCTATAAATTAGAAATGTTAATGAACCAGGCCGATATTACCGTTCATGACCGTACGGTAGTCGATGCGGCTCTCACCGAATCCGAGCGTACAGGCGGGCCTGCAGCAGCACTGGAGCTCCCGGACGGCTCAATCGTAACAGGAAAGACATCCGATCTTCTTGGCGCATGTTCTGCTCTTCTTTTGAATGCATTAAAAGAACTGGCCGGTATCGGACATGAGATTAAGATCATCTCTCCACAGGCGATCGAACCGATCCAGAGTCTGAAAACAAAATATCTCGGAAGCCGCAATCCACGCCTTCATACCGATGAAGTCCTGATCGCCCTTTCCGTAAGTGCTGCTACCAGCGAAGACGCAAGACTTGCGATGGAACAGCTTCCTAAATTAAAAGGCTGTCAGGCTCATGTATCCGTTATGCCGGGGTCTGTAGACATCAAACAATTCAAGCTGCTGTCTGTTCAGGCAACTTTTGAAGCAAAATATGAAAAAAACTCTGTATTTTTTAATAACAAAGGTGTATAATCTTAAAGTATTTTTTTGAACACTTTATAAACAGAGAAACTAATTTTGACTTAAGGAGGAAGTTATGGCAGTAAAATACGTATTCGTTACAGGCGGTGTAGTGTCTGGATTAGGTAAGGGGATTACAGCCGCATCTCTCGGACGTCTGCTGAAAGCTCGTGGTTACACAGTTACAATGCAGAAATTCGATCCATACATCAACATTGACCCTGGTACTATGAACCCTGTACAGCATGGTGAAGTATTTGTAACTGATGATGGCGCTGAGACCGACCTTGACCTTGGACATTATGAAAGATTCATCGACGAAAGTCTGAGCAAGAATTCCAACGTAACAACCGGTAAGATTTACTGGTCTGTTCTTCAGAAGGAACGCCGTGGAGATTTTGGCGGAGGAACGGTTCAGGTTATCCCACATATTACAAATGAGATCAAATCCCGTTTTTACCGCAATCCTGCCGCTGAGAATACGGAAATTGCCATTATCGAAGTCGGCGGAACCGTTGGTGACATTGAAAGTCAGCCTTTCCTGGAAGCTATCCGTCAGTTCCAGCATGAAAAAGGACGGGAAAATGTTATCCTGATTCATGTCACACTGATTCCATATCTGAAAGCTTCTCAGGAAATGAAGACAAAACCTACCCAGGCAAGCGTTAAAGATCTTCAGGGAATGGGAATCCAGCCGGATATCCTGGTATGCCGTTCCGAATATCCACTCGGTGTCGGACTGAAAGACAAAATCGCATTATTCTGTAATGTACCGTCTAATCATGTACTGCAGAACCTGGATGTAGAATATCTGTATGAAGCTCCTCTCGCAATGGAAGAAGAGAATCTTGCAGGTGTTGTATGTGAATGTCTCCACCTCGACTGCCCGGAACCGGATTTGAAAGACTGGACAGAAATGGTCGACTACCTTAAGAATCCAAACACGGAAGTCACAGTTGCTCTGGTTGGTAAATATATCCAGCTTCATGATGCTTACATCAGTGTCGTAGAAGCATTAAAACACGGTGGAATCTTCAGCCGTGCTACCGTTAATATTAAATGGATCGATTCAGAAACCGTTACTGCCGATAATGCTGAGGAATTATTTAGTGACGTAAGTGGTATCCTGGTTCCTGGCGGATTCGGCAACCGTGGTATCGAAGGAAAGATCGAGGCAATCAGATATGCACGTACACACAATGTACCTTTCTTAGGTCTCTGCCTTGGAATGCAGCTTTCTATCGTAGAATTTGCAAGAGATGTTATCGGTTACAATGATGCTCACAGTGCAGAACTTGATCCAAACACCACACATCCGGTCATCCATATCATGCCGGAGCAGATCGGAATCGAAGATATCGGCGGAACTTTAAGACTCGGGGCTTATCCTTGTGTTCTTGATAAGACATCCAAAGCTTACGAAATGTACGGAACAGAACAGATCAGTGAACGCCACCGCCATCGTTACGAGGTCAATAATGACTACCGCGAGACTCTGATTTCGCATGGCATGAAGCTCTCCGGTCTCTCACCAGATGGCAGAATTGTTGAAATGATTGAAATTCCTGAACATCCTTGGTTTATTGCTACACAGGCACATCCGGAATTAAAATCAAGACCGAACAGACCGCATCCATTATTCAGAGGATTTATCGAAGCTTCTCTGAAATATCAGGAAGAACATAAATAATATTAAACGAATAAAAACAGGGAAGCTGTTGCTGACGCTTACGTATCATGCAACAGCTTCCCTGTTTTTATCTCTGTCTATAGCAGATCTGATAACAGATTTTCTGTCCTTATACCGACCAGCTTACAGAACTTCCCTTGTCTGTCTTTTTCACTACAAGCTTATGATCGATCTGTTCTTTCAGTTCATTTACATGTGAAATAATTCCCACCAGTCTGTCTTTATCCGCAAGATCATTCAGTACACGGATTGCCTGATCTCTCGATGCATCATCCAGAGATCCGAACCCTTCATCAATAAACATCGTATCCAGATGGATCGCACCTGCTGTATTCTGCACTATATCAGAAAGTCCCAATGCCATGGACAATGCTGCCATAAAAGATTCTCCGCCGGATAAGGTTTTGACATCTCTGACCGTATCTGTTGCCATGTGATACACGTCCAGATCCAGTCCGGCCTGTCCCTGGCTCCCCAGCTTTTCAACGTCCCTGCATTGCAGAATGAATTCGCCGGATGTCATACGGATCAGCCGCTTATTCGCAGCACGTATGATCTGCCGGAAATATTGCCTCTGGATATAAGTCTCGAAGTCCAGTTTTGCACTTCCACTCAGATTTCCATTCGCCGTCTTACTCAGATTACCAATAATTTCATACTGGCTCTGCAGTCCGCTGTTCTTCTCAAAATTCCGTCTCAGATTATCCCTGATTTCTCTATTCCTTTCATTGATATTATGAAGCCTCATATATTCCCTGCGGATCTGCTCCAGCACTTCGGCTGCTTCTTTTATTTCCTGTCTGATCTGCCCTATATCTTTCCTTTCTTTTCCATCCAATTGCTGCTCCAGTAATTTTCTGTTTGCTTCCAGTTCCTGAAGTTCTCTCTGATATGCTTCTGTCCACCGTTCTGCTTCTTCCAGTTCAGTTTCCTTCATGCATTTCCCATGATAACTCTCTTCATCCGCAAAGCCCTGTGCCTGCAATACCTGTTCATAACGGAGTTTCTTTTTTTCTGCTTCTTTCTGAGATTGCAAAACAGATGCCTTCACGGTCTTACTCCGTCCTTCCAGTTCCTTTTCTTTATTTTGCATTTCTGTCAGACGTCTGGTCACTGTCTCATAATTCTTTTCGAGCTGCTCCAATGCTCCTGTTGTCTGTGCCAGATGATTTTCTGCTTCTTCTATGGTCTCATACGGAAGTTTCTCCTTTGCAGCCTGATATTCAGCCTGTACTTTTGTATATGCAAGCTTTGATTCCGTCAGGCATTGATCCGCTTCCCGTTCTTTTCTTTCCAGTTCCTCTGACTGCTCCGCAATCTGTTCCTGATTCTTCTTTAATGCTTTGCATTTTTCGGAAATCTGCTCCAGTTGTTTTAATTGTTCTTCTGTTTCTGCAAATATCTGCCTCAGATTTTGCATAATCTTTTTCCGATTAGTCTTAAATCCGTCTTCCGGCGCATCTTTTATGTTCTTTTGAAGCGTCCGGCAGATTTCCTGTGCCGCCTGATATTCTGCAAGACATTCCCTGAATGCAACGGCTTTTATATCTCTCGTTTTTTCTTTTCTGTCTCTTTCCTCCTTTGCAGATTCTACTTCTGCCTGTGTCGGTGCTTCGTCACTCAATGATGTAATCTGAGGATGTTCTCTGGAACCACAGACCGGACAAGGCTGTCCCTCTTCCAGCGTCAGAGCCAATACTCCCGCCTGTTCTTTCAGAAATTTCTGATACTTCATTTCATATTCTGCCCATGCATGTTCGTAATTCTTCTGTTCACATTCAACTTCTTTCTTTGCTCTTTCGCAGTCTTCCTTTAATTGTTCTTTTCTGTTTTCCTGTCTGTCCAGTTCCTTATATTGCCGTATTTTTTCTTCTGTCTGTTGTTTTTTATTTCTGCATTCATTTATGCAGATTTCAATATTTTCATGTTTCTTTAGATATTTAATTATTTCTTCATTCTTTTTCTGCAGGATTTCATTCTTTTCTTTTATTATTCTTGCACGATCGAGATGTTTTTTCGTTTCTTCTGCGAATTTATTCAAAGTTTCCCGCTTTTTATTAATACTCTCGTATTGCAAAATTGCATCCTGTATCCGTACTTTTTTCTCGGTCAGTACAATCTCATTTTCCGTCTTTTCTTTCACAGCCTCTTTCTGCTCTTCTGTAAGTTCCAGTAACAATTGTCTGCATTCCTGTAATTTCTTTTGAAGACTGTGATCCTGTACTTTTAACTCTGTCAGCCTTTTTTCTTCTTCCAGATACCCCTTTTCCTCTGTCCTGACACGTTCTGCACTCTTACCGGACTGTATGCGCTCCTTCATAAGCTCATATTTTGCCTTTTCCGCTGTTTTTTCTTCCAAATGACTTAATACCTGTCCGTACGAATCAAAGAGCTGATTCAGAAGTTCTGCTTCCTTCAGCAGACGGTTCTTGTCTTCCAGAACCGCCTGTGCCCCGTCTGCTTCTTTTTTGCAGACTTTTTCCCACCGGCTTCCCTGTCCGATGATTTCTTTTAGTATCTCCGATATTCTGTCTCTGTCCGGAATATCCTGTCCGGATACTTCTTTCCACTGTCCGATAAGCTCTGTTTCTTTTCCCTTCTCATACACCGGATACTCTGCTCTGGCCATCTCAAGCTTCATTTCCTGCAGATTCTGTTCCAGCTTGACATATAACTGCACTGCCTGTTTTTTCAATTCTTCCTGTACTCTGTAATAGAAGCGTGTCTGAAATATTCTGGAAAATATCTTTTTCCGTTCTTTCGATTCAGCAAGCAGAAGCTTCAGAAATTCTCCCTGTGCAATCATGGAAATCTGGGTAAACTGATCCGCATCCAGCCC
The DNA here is from genome assembly GCA_934309195.1 of uncultured Dorea sp. Classification (GTDB taxonomy): domain Bacteria; phylum Bacillota; class Clostridia; order Lachnospirales; family Lachnospiraceae; genus Dorea_A. The sequence goes on along the minus strand of CAKRCY010000005.1, from coordinate 4,207 downwards.
TGTTATTTCTACGATCTTCTGATCTGTCTCCCTCTTCTTTCCTTTGAATACACTTCCATCCGGCAGTGTCAGCTCTACCTTTGGGGTCTCCTTTACATATCTCAGTGACCCGTCTGCATATTTTCTTTTTCCCAGACGCATATATTCTGGATTTCTTAGTATCTTATATTGTTTCTTTTGATATATAAACGTGTACTCCACATAAGTATCCGTTCCTTCATCCGCATACTGGCTCCGCATCATATTTCCATCTCTGGTGCCGCCGCTGGTCCTGTCATACAACGCATATGTGATTGCATCAAAGATCGTAGTCTTACCTGCACCTGTATCTCCTGTGATCAGAAACAGTCCATTGGGAATCTCTGTAAAATCAATCTCTGTTCTGCCGGCATATGATCCGAACGCTGACATAATAAGCTTAACCGGTCTCATCTACTCCACTCCCTTCACATTGTCAAAGATTTCTTTCATGATTGTCTCCTCCTGCGTATTCATCTCTCTTCCCTGCATCTCCTTATAGAATTCGCAAAAAGAGGTAAACGGATCCTTCATAACAAGTTCTTCATCCATTTCTTTTAATTTGGTTCTTGTTCTCTGATTATCTACCCTGATCTCTAATATATGAGAAAATACCCGTTCCAGCTGCTCTTTCGGTTTGTATGGATCGATCTCGTCCGTCAGCGTAATACTGATGTAATCCTCTTTTTCTTCTTCACCGGCTTCTTTTATAATTTCTTCCAGCGTTCCTTTTTTCTTCCTGATATCTCTAATCGGATGCAGCGGGTAACATGCAATTTCCGGCTCCTCCCCTTTTTCTTTTAAAGTCACCACAGTAAGACTTTTGGTCTGCGTGCTCTCACTGACAGAATACTTCAAAAGCGTACCGCAATACCGGATCTTTGGACTGCTGACACACTGTGCCCCATGAAGATGTCCAAGCGCCACATAATCAAATTCTTTCACTGCCCCGATATCTACATTATCAATCCCTCCGACGGAAAATACTTCCGAATCACAGGTTTCCGGACTTTCTTCTTTTTCTCCTATATAAAACTGATGGGAAACCAATACATTTCTTTTGTTATTATAATCTATCTCTTCTCGTTTAATAATTTCTCTCACAGCATCCGCATATGTCTCTGGAACATTGTCAGCAAAAACATTTCTCACATATCCCGGTTTCATAAATGGCAGCAGATAAAAATCTACCTCTCCATATGTATCCTGCAATGTTACTTTTTCAATATGCTCTTCCTGCTGCTCCGGAACATTCCCCGCAAGATAAATATGATGCCGTCTCAAAATCTCTGAAGCATACTGCAGACGATCGGGTGAATCATGATTTCCGCTGATGATCAGAATCGGAATTGCCGGTGTAATCTCTGAAAGTTCCGTCAGGAACTCATCAAATATAGTCACTGCTTCCGCTGATGGAACCGACTTATCATAAATATCCCCGGCAATCACAATTGCGTCCGGACGCAATTCTTTTGCATAGGCAATGACCTCTTTTAAGATCACCTGCTGATCTTCTTTTAAATTATAACGATGAAGCTGCTTTCCGATATGCAGATCCGATAAATGGAAAAATTTCATACCTGTCCACATCCCTTCTATTTTATTTGCATCTTTCTCTATATTACACTATAATCAACTTATCTAACAAGACTATATAGAAAACTACAATCACAGATATGAGGTAATGAGCATGTTAAGAGAGATTAATCTGGATGAAATATCCGATGGAAGACTATACAGCAGTAACGATATGGCCAAGACTGACTGCAAAGGCTGCGACGGCTGTTCCGCCTGCTGTCACGGCATGGGAAGTTCCATCGTCCTTGATCCACTGGATGTATACCGGCTTTCCACCAATCTGTCAAAACCAGTGAATGAACTCCTGGCCGGTCCGCTGGAACTGAATGTGGCAGACGGGATTATTCTTCCGAATCTGAAGATGACCGGAACCGAAGAAGCCTGTTCTTTTCTGGATGCGGACGGACGGTGTACGGTTCATGCATTCCGTCCCGGAATCTGCCGTATGTTCCCTCTGGGACGTTTTTATGAAAACCATTCTTTCCAATATTTCTTACAGGTACATGAATGTCCGAAAACGGATCGTTCTAAAGTAAAGATCAAGAAATGGCTGGATACACCGAATCTGAAAACTTACGAGAAATATATCACTGACTGGCATTTCTTTCTGAAAGGGCTTCAGGAATATGTTATGAATCTTACTTCTGATTCTTCTGCAGATTCTGATTCAACTGCCAGAACGATCAGTATGCATGTGCTGACGCAGTTTTATCTGACGCCTTACGGGGAAGATGGGGATTTTTATGAAGAATTTTATGAGAGGCTGGAGAAGTCGCGGCTTTTTACTCAATCGCTTGGGATTTAATTTTGCTTGGGATTTAATTCAGGAAGGCGTTGGATACCCGAACCGGAATAAAGCTTGGAAAGGCGTTCCTGTTCAGGTTTTATTCCGTGTGTATCAAATGCCTTACAAATTAAATGGCAATTGCGTAACGGTTGTGGCAGCGGAAGGCTACGGTGGTCAACTGCCAATGAGTGGATTTTCATGACTTTTTGACAAGCTTATGTACCGTAGTGGCCTTCGCCGGGTTACACTTTTCGGGCATTTCATTTATTAATATCCGCAGCCAGTCACGACTTGAAGGAAACAATAGATAAGGATTATTGTGAATGTGGAATGCCGTTAGAAACAATTAGAGAGTCAGAAGCACCGTTAAAGGAACGAAGCGAACGTGTTTGAGGCGAACGCCGAGTTTGAGCGTAGTTCCTTTGCTTTTAGGTGATTCTGACTCTCTTAGTGTTTCTTATGGTATGGAACCTGAACAAGAAGCCTTATCTATTGTTTCCTTCAAGGACTGAGAGGCCGCTTCCCCAGTTAATAAATTAAATCCCAATATCCTTATACCCTTCCAGCTTTGATGTACAATGTGGGCATCTGGTTGCGGTAATTGCAATCTCACTCTTGCAGAACGGGCATTCTTTTGTCGTCTTTTCTTCGACTTCTTCCTCTGTATGTTTCAGTTTTTCTGCAAATCCGTTCATAACTTTCATCATAATGAATACAATCAAAGCCATGATCAGAAAATTAATGACCGTAGAAATGAATTTTCCATAATTCAGTGTAACTTCTCCCAGAAGATTCACTTTCAACCGATCAAAGTTCATTCCTCCGAACAATCCAAGAATTGGATTGATGATATCATCTACCAGGGATGATACGATACTTGTAAATGCACCTCCGATAATGATACCTACTGCCATGTCCATGACATTGCCACGGCTGATAAATTCTTTGAATTCATTCATGAATTTTTTCATAGTGCGCTTCATCCTTTCCTCATTTGTCTCTCATTTCTGATATATCTTCTTTTTTCATCTTATCATCTTTTCAATTCAATGGTCAATGCTTTCTTCTATAGCACTTTATTTGCCTTTATTTGTCCAGAATCCGCTGAATCTCTTCCAGATTCTCCACAAAATATATCCCCTCCTGTTTTTCCTCAGAAGAAAGATCCATCTCGATCATATGTTCCAGAAGCTGCTTCAGGCTGTCATAATATCCGTTCAGATTATAGAGAATACATGGCGCATCCAAATGTTTTAACGATACTTTAGACATCACCTCCGTGATTTCTTCCAGTGTTCCCGTTCCTCCCGGAAATGCAATGAACGCATCTCCAAGTTCTATCATCTTTGCCTTTCTTTCCGACATATCTTTCGTCGTAATTAGTTCCGTAATCTCATCATACACAAATCCTGCATCAATAAAAAACTGTGGCTCTACTCCGATCACTTTACCACCGGCCTGTAATACACTTTCTGCAAGTTCTCCCATCAGGCCGGATTTTGAACCTCCATATACAAGAGTATTTCCATTTGTTCCGATCCACGCTCCCAACTCGCGCACTGCTTCTTTTAAAAATGGATCATTTCCTTCATTTGCTCCGAGGTATACTGTAATATTCATTTTATACTTCTCCTTGTAAATCTTCTATTATCTTTCGAATAATGTCTGATGCATATGGATTAAAAGAGGATCACCGTTCTCTTCCCGGCAATCCTCTTTCCCATTCATCATAATTCTATATGAATTTCTTATTTCATTACAATATTTATATCTACTTGAAAATGTTGGTTTTACGCTGTTTTTCGCTATTTATCTTCTGATTTA
>CAKRCY010000004.1:0-78794 GCA_934309195.1 uncultured Dorea sp. | reverse complement strand
GTAGATGTTAGAGTTAATTACTCTCTAACAACTACACTTTTATGGTACTAAATGGCAATTGCGTAACCGTAGTGGCCGCCACCGGGTTACACTTCCGGGCATTTCATTTATTAACATCCGCTGCCAGTCACGACTTGAAGGAAACAGTATAAAGTGGTTCTGGTGAATGTGGAATGTTCTTAGAAAAAGTTAGAGAGTCAGAATCTCCGTTAAAGGAACGAAGCGAACGTGTTTGAGGCGAACGCCGAGTTTGAGCGTAGTTCCTTTGCTTTTAGGAGATTCTGACTCTCTTAGTTTTTCTTAGAGCATGGAACCTGAACCAGAAGCACTTTATACTGTTTTCTTCAAGGATCGAGAGGCCAACTACGTTAATAAATTAAATCCCAAAACTGTAATTGCAGTTTGAGAAAGGTTATGTTAATATACATTCATCGACAGCTATTCTGTCTGTCGGATAAATTCAAAATATATAAGAATCAGGTCTTGTATATTTCAAAATAGCGATAGCTATTCGTGAGGGAAATCAGAAGATAATTCACAGAAAATTTTGAAACAAAGGAAAAATGAAAGCATATTTGCACGATTGATATTGCAGAAAAAATATATTTTGCTTATACTAAAAGTAAACATCCGGGATTTTTTCGTGCAAAGTGCGGAAAGGAGTCCGGATGGGAAAAGAAAACAGAGAAGTAAAAAGTAGTGTACTGGTAGATTTGATGTATGAAGATGAATCTGCAGAAGAAAATGAACGTTCTTTTTATAATGCCTTACATGAGGAGCAGTTACCGAACAATATAGAGATTAAGAAACTGCGAGTAGAAAATGTTGTATATATGAATTTTAAAAATGATTTTTCATTTAAAACCGGAGATCAGGTTTTAGTTCTTGGAGAACATCAGTCGACATTGAATAACAACATGCCTCTCAGAGAACTTATGTATATCGGAAGAGTATTGGAACAGTTGATTCCGATAAAAGACAGGTATAAAAAAGGACAGGTTAATTTTCCTACACCTGAATTTTATACATTGTATAATGGCAAGGATTTTATGGAAAAAGAGAAGATATTAAAGTTATCAGATGCATTTGAAACGAAGAGTGATGATCCTATGCTGGAATTGAAAGTCCGGGTGATTAATATCAATCCAGAAGCAGGACATGAATTGTTGGAACGTTGTCCGATAATACGGGAATATAGTGAATTTATAGAAATAATCCGTAAATATCAGAAGAAAAAAGATGCAGAGCCATATAAACATGCAATTGAAGAATGTATAGAAAAAGGAATTCTTGCAGACTATCTGAAAAGAAAAGGAAGCGAGGTTGTAAATATGTTAACGGCTGAGTATGATTATGAGACAGATATTGAAGTACAGAGAGGCGAAGCATATGATGAGGGAAGAGAAGAGGGAAAATCAGAAGGTAAATTGGAGGAAAAAAAGAATCTTATAAAAAATCTATATGAAGCAAAATTTACAGTTGCTGAGATTTCAAAACTGTTGAAAACGAAAGAAGATGAAGTAGAAAAGATTATAAATTGGGATTTAATTCAGGAAGGCTGTTAATACCCGAACCGGAATAAATAGCAAATGCGTAACCGTAGCGGCCTCCACCGGGTTACACTTCCGGGCATTTCATTTATTAACATCCGCAGCCAGTCACGACTTGAAGAAAACAGTATAAAGTGGTTCTGGTGAATGTGGAATGCTCTTAGAAAAAATTAGAGAGTCAGAATCTCCGTTAAAGGAACGAAGCGAACGTGTTTGAGGCGAACGCCGAGTTTGAGCGTAGTTCCTTTGCTTTTAGGAGATTCTGACTCTCTTAGTTTTTCTTAGAGCATGGAACCTGAACCAGAAGCACTTTATACTGTTTTCTTCAAGGATCGAGAGGCCGCTCCCCAGTTAATAAATTAAATCCCAAGTTAAATTTATAATATGATATCTCCGCTTTTCATCCCCGTATTCATATCATAAGCTTCAATAATATTTCCACTGATCACATACAGCGTATCTTCTATATAGATTCCCCGGATTCCCTGAGATGTATTTCCATTGACTTCTTCTTGCAGGATTGTCTCAAATTTCCTGTCTGACCGGTTGTATGTCAGCAGGTAATAGCTTTCCCCATTCTGGCTGTAACCGGATAATCCGATTACGTTTTTCTCCGGATCGGCAAGCACCGATTTATAATCGTATGCTGCATGGCTTCCATACAGATCATCCAGCACCAGCGTAGATTCTTCTTTTACATCTGACCGGTCAGATATATCGAACATTGTTATCTTTACTCCTTCTGCCACGCCGGATTCTTCATCGGTTGACATTCCGATACCGAGCAATCTGTCTTCTCCATAGAAATGCAGGTATTCGGAAAATCCCGGAATCTTTAATTTACCGAGAATCTTTGGCTTCTCCGGATCGGACAGGTCTACACTGAATAACGGATCCACCTGCTCATATGTCACAAAATATCCGGATTCGCCCATGAACCTTGCTGAATAGATGGTTTCGCCTTTTGCCAGATTTTCGATGGTACTGATCTTATCCAGTTTCTTATCCAATATCGTCACCAGATTTTCGTCATTATCTGTTGTGAACAATCTTAAATTGCCCTTGTATTCATCCAGCGAAAAGGCATCATTCAGATAGCCTTTTACTTTACCCTGTGCTGCTGCCTTTAATTTCCCCTTATTATAAGAAATTTTTCTAAGTGTTGTCACGGTCTGATTACCCTGCTGCCATTCTGATTCATAATAGTAAATATTTTTTTTGCTGACATACATCTGACCGCCTTCTGAGAGAATCGCTTTATGATCTGCTGTCTCATCCGGTTTACTGATATCCACGGAACTGATCACTTCGTACATCATTCCACAGTTTGCCGGCGGCAGGCAGATACTGCTCTGGCTCATTGCTTTGTCATTCACCATCGGTACATAGGTGACCGGTTTATCTTTAACTATGTTACTTCCTGTATAATACTCACTGAACAGATACAGGTATCCGTCTGCCATGCGCGATGAATTATAAGTACCGCTCTGTGTTACTTCGCCTTCTTTTACCGGCTTTCTGATATCACTGATGTCATAGGTAACTGCCGCAGTTTTTGTCTGTTGCCAGGCAGCTGTACCGGACTGCTTTTTATTGTCTGCATCTGTATCTTTCTGACACACCGCCACCAGTTTCTTCTGGTCTGTATTTATATAAAACTCCTGGATTGTATATTCTTTTTCCAAAGTGATCTCACTGTATTTTTTCAGCTGCCCTTTCCCGGCATCTACGATGTCGATCGTCCGGCCATTATCTTCCCGTACATACAGGTACGTTCCATCCGTTTTTGCAATATCTCCTTCATCTACACCGGACTGCCGGACATTGGTCTGCGAATACCCGCCATCCGCGTCCATTGCTGCCGTTGATGTCTCGTTTCCACTGCCTGCATCCGCTGCTGCTGATGTCTCGTTTCCACTTCTTGCGTACATCGCAATTCCTTCGTCACCTTGCGACCGTTTGATATATTTATAGATCTCGTCATAACTTTCGGCTGTCCTTATCTTCCTGCTTCCGCTAATCTTCCTTTCTGTATTACCTGCTGACAACCTTTTAGCGTCTGTCATTCCAGGATGCATCCTTCCAGACTGCCACACTATAATTCCCGCCACAACTGCTACACAGGCTGCCGCTGCAAGTCCGATCCGGTATGAGTGAAAATGTTTCTTCTGCTTTTTCCCTTTTAGTAACTGTTCTATATTTTCCGGTCTCAGACTGTCCGGCACCTCTGTATTTTCTGACAGTCGTGCTATCTGATCCACCATATCCTGTTCACAGTATCCGTTCTGCTTTTTTTCATATTCATTCTCACGCTGCATACATTCTCACTCCCTTCTTCCCTGCTCTGCTTCTCCGTAACTGCCCAGCACACATTCCATCTTCTTAAGTGCCCGGCTCCGCTTCGAGCGTACCGTGTTCGGATTCAGCCGCATCATTTCCCCGATCTCCTGACTGCAATACCCGCCGAATACGGATAATCCGACTAATATCTGTTCTTCTTCCGATAATACGAAGAATGCCTTCCTGACATCCATTGCCAAATCATAATCCGGTACAACCGACTGCTCCGGAAGTTCTTCCTCTCTTCCCGGCTCTTCTCTTAATGCCTTCTTCAGTCTCTTCTTACACTTATTCGTCAGAATTGTAAATATCCAGCTGCGGAATGCTTCTTCTTTTTTTAATTTATGTATGTTCTCGTATGCCGCAACAACCGCCTCACTCACTGCATCCTCCGCTTCCTGCGGATTCTTCATCAGACACAGTGCGTAATGGTACAGATCACGGTAAACCGTTTCATACATTTCCGAGAACCTTTTTACACTGCATATCATATCGTAACCTCCCTCAGATATGAATCTTTTATCACTGTTTTTAATCTTTCGGTAATTATTATAAATCCTATATAGATAAGAGTCTTTTCCCGCTCACATTGTTGCAGGTATTTTATCATATTATACAAGAACTTTCCTTATTTCGGCAGTGTCTACATCTCCGTATAAAAAACAGCAGGAAATCCGTGATTTCCTGCTGTATACATAAGTCCGAATGTCAGATCAAAATTTTCCAAAACAAAACGGTACTAAAAATAAAACATATTATCCTCTGTAATAATTGATCAGACATCCTTTCAGGATGATCTCTCTTTCCGCATCGGTCATATCACCAAGTTTCAGCGTGATCTCTTTCAGAGAATCTCCAACCACATAAGCCTTGATCTCGGCACTCTTATCTTCCACCGCTTTTCTGATCTCCGGCACGAAGATATAGTCGCCGTTACGGAAGCTTAAGTTCTCGTGATCTTCCTCTGTGATAAATGGAAGCATACCCCAGTTGATCAGATTCGAACGGTATCTCTTGGTCGCATATTCGTTCGCAATATTTGCCCAGCCGCCGAGTACCTTCTGACAGGATGCTGCCTGCTCTCTTGCGGAACCATCTCCCGGTTTTACTGCAAAGATCGTACTTCCGATTCCGAGATTACCTTTTCCGGTCTCCGGATATGTCTCGTGGATCTTATCCATAACAGGTTTCAGTTCGTCTAATACTTCTAACGGACACTGTCCTGCTTCAATTGCTTTCTCGGCTTTCTGTACTTCCTTCGCACGGCCTACATAAGCAGGATCTTTTCTGGACAATGCAAATTCTGCAAGTCCCAGAGGGTTGGATCTGTAAGAAGAAGTCTCCCCGGATGGGATCAGTTCATCTGTTGTGGTGACCGGATCGTGGATCTCAGATACCACTTTCAGAAGTAAGTTCTCCGGAAGTGCTGCCATTGCAGGCCAGTCTTTGATATTTGGTCCGAACTTGATCTCTACCGATGGATCTGCTACGCCATGGCTGTCGAAGACGCGGTTCGCATAGATGTTCTTATCAAAATGATAGGTCTGTCCTTTGTATTCCACATCCAGGTCAGTTGCAGGTGTAAGGAATCCCTTATTCGCTGCTGTTGCCGCAATGGAACGTGCATCCATAAGTGCAACCGATGCGATCTGTCCGCTCTGAAGTTTGGAGCCTTCACGGTTCGGGAAGTTTCTGGTTGAGTGACGGATCGAGAATGCGTTGTTCGCAGGGGTATCTCCGGCACCGAAGCATGGTCCGCAGAATGCCGTCTTCACGATCGTTCCTGCTTCCATAAGGTCAGCAACTGCTCCGTTCTTCACAAGTTCCATGTAGATCGGTGTACTTGCAGGATATACACTGAATGTAAACTCATCGGAACCGATATAGCGTCCTTTGATGATATCTGCTGCGGCACAGATATTTTCAAATCCACCGCCGGCACATCCTGCGATGATTCCCTGGTCTACGTATAATTGTCCATTTACAATCTTATCCTGCAGAGAATAATCAACTGCTCCGTCCAGACTTACAAGTGCTTTCTGTTCTACATCATGAAGGATATCTTTTAAGTTGGCTCTCACTTCATCGATCGTGTATACATTAGATGGATGGAATGGCATTGCGATCATTGGTTTGATCTCGCTTAAGTTCACATATACCATACCGTCATAGTAAGCAACGTCTCCCGGATTCAGTTCTTTGTAATCTTCACTTCTTCCGTGAATGTCATAGAATTCTTTGATCTTATCATCAGTCTTCCAGATGGATGACAGGCAGGTCGTCTCTGTCGTCATAACATCGATACCGATACGGAAGTCCGCACTTAACTTACTCACACCAGGTCCTACGAATTCCATCACTTTATTGTTAACATAGCCATTGCCGAATGTCGCACCGATGATCGCAAGTGCCACGTCCTGTGGTCCGACACCTTTCATCGGCTCACCGTCTAAGTAGATTCCGACTACGCCCGGCATCTTAATATCATATGTCTTATTCAGAAGCTGTTTTACGAGCTCCGGTCCGCCTTCTCCCATAGCCATGGTTCCAAGTGCACCATAACGTGTGTGGCTGTCTGATCCTAAGATCATCTTACCGCCGCCGGCCAGCATCTCACGGGCAAACTGGTGGATGACTGCCTGGTGAGGCGGTACATAGACTCCGCCATATTTCTTCGCGCAGGTGAGACCGAACATGTGATCATCTTCGTTGATCGTTCCTCCGACTGCACAAAGAGAGTTATGACAGTTCGTAAGTACATAAGGGATCGGGAATTTTTCAAGTCCTGAAGCCCTGGCTGTCTGAATAATTCCAACGAATGTAATGTCATGGGATGTCAGCTTATCGAATTTGATCTGCAGACGCTCCATATTTCCCGAGGTATTATGCGCTGCCAGAATGTTATATGCCATTGTATTCTTTGCAGCTTCCTGTGGAGTCACATCTTTACCTGTCTTTGCAGCAACTGCTTCTTTTTCTTCCACAATCTCTGTTCCATTCAGTAAATAGACTCCCTTGTCATATAATTTCAGCATGTTTTGTCCTCCTGCTATCGTATTATGAATATGTTAAAATGTCTGAGTTCAGACATCTGCTAACCTGATTATTCTTTCATATATTTCATATGATCCGCTACCATCATGGCAATCTTGAATGTCAGTGCATCGTCAAATACACGCACATCCAGTCCTGTTTTCTTCTGAATCTTCTCCAGACGATACACCAGTGTATTTCTGTGCACATACAGGCGCCTTGCCGTCTCTGATATATTCAGGTTATTATCAAAAAATGTATAAACTGTCGTCAGTTCTTCTTCTTCGAAAATATCTGCCTTGCCATCTTCGAATACTTCATTCAGGAACATCTCGCAGAGTGATGCCGGAAGCTGATGGATCAGCCGTCCGATTCCGAGTTCATTATATGCAAGAATCTTCTTCTCTGTATAAAACACTCTTCCGACTTCCAAAGCCATATCTGCTTCTTTGTATGATCTGGATACATCCTTTAATTCTTCTACAATGGTTCCATATGCTGCTCTTACACTTACCATGGCTTCCATATTCAGTGTCGTGACCAGCTCTTTGGCGATCTGTTCTACCTGCGGATAGCTGTCGGTAGACTGCAGTGATTTCACAAGAATGATATGTTTTTCATCAATTGCCGTTACGAAATCCTTTGTCCCCGTCGCATACAGGCCTTTCAGGGTTTCCTGTACCAGGACATCTCCTTCATTCTTCGGTTCAATCACGAATACGACTCTCTTGAGTTCTGCCGGAATCTTCATCTTCTTTGCCTGATTATAGATATCGACCAGAAGCAGATTATCCAGAAGCAGGTTCTGAATAAACCGGTTCTTATCCATCCGTTCTTTGTATACATAAAGAAGATTCCGAAGCTGGCTGGCTCCCATACGTCCTGCCAGTTCCATGCCGTCTGCGGTTCCATGCAGCATCAATATATATACCGGATCACTGTCTTCATAGATGCGGAACATTCCCATCTCATCCAGGATCATCTCTTCCGGTTCTTCTTCGTCATCACGGAAATCCTGGATCTGGATCTCATACCCGGTCAGGGACTCATTCGTTCTTACGAGACAGAATCCCTGCATATCCCATATTGCACAGTCAAATCCTGTGATCTCCCTGATATCCTGTGCTGTTTTGTGTAATATCTGATTTGATAACACGCATTGTCCTCCATTTCCTATCCGCAATGCTGTTCTTCGTGTTCTTTTGCATACTTGTATACATTTTAGCACGCTAACGAACTGCATTACGAATACATTATAGCAGATAATCATGCTTTAACAAAGCAAAATTTTATTGTCTGCGAAAAAAAACGAAAAGACCGGACGCTTTCTTACGCCCGGTCCTCTTATATTCATCTGTTTTTCACGATCATTGCGGCTCTTATATCAAGCCTTTCTTACAGACTAGTTTGTGATTGTAACCTGTGTCTCTTTGTCGAAGATATGGATCTTCTCAGCATCCAGAGCAAATTTAACAGTATCACCTGTTCTTGCTGTTGTTCTAGGATCCACTCTTGCTGTCATGCTTGATCCTTCATAATCGAAGTATAAGAATACTTCTGCACCGAGCATCTCATATACACGGATCTTTGCTTCGATTACTGTATTTGGAGAAGCTTCGATGAACATCTGCTCGTCGTGCACATCTTCCGGACGGATTCCAAGAACAACTGTCTTTCCTTCATATCCGCCATCGATCAGCTTCTTAGCTTTTGCCGGTGGAAGCTCGATCTCTGAAGGTCCTGCTACCAGATATACTTTATCTCCGACTACTTTACATGTAGCGTCAACAAAGTTCATCTGTGGTGATCCGATGAATCCGGCTACGAACTGGTTGCATGGATAATCGTACAGAGTCTGTGGTGTATCTACCTGCTGAACAATACCTGCGTTCATAACTACGATTCTGGTTCCCAGTGTCATAGCTTCTGTCTGGTCATGTGTTACATAGATGATGGTTGTACCTAATCTCTGGTGCAGTTTAGAGATCTCGATACGCATCTGTCCACGGAGTTTTGCATCCAGGTTTGAAAGAGGCTCGTCCATAAGGAATACCTTTGGATCACGCACGATCGCACGTCCCATAGCAACACGCTGTCTCTGTCCACCGGAAAGAGCTTTCGGTTTACGGTCAAGCAGTGGTTCCAGATCCAGGATCTTAGCTGCCTCACGAACCATTTTGTCGATCTGGTCTTTTGGTACTTTTCTTAACTTCAGACCAAATGCCATGTTGTCATATACTGTCATATGTGGATACAGAGCGTAGTTCTGGAATACCATTGCGATATCTCTGTCTTTTGGCTCTACGTCATTTACTACTTTGTCCCCGATCTTCAGTTCTCCGGAAGTAATATCTTCCAGACCTGCGATCATACGGAGTGTTGTAGATTTACCACATCCGGATGGTCCTACGAAAATGATAAATTCTTTATCTTCAATCTCAAGGTTGAAGTCTTTTACCGCTTCAAATCCATTTGGATAAGTTTTGTTAATGTGTTTTAATGATAAACTTGCCATTGTTATAATCCTCCTGATTTATAATCGTTTTATTTCATTTTGTTACTTGTTTCGTTCTGATAAAAAGTATATAAAAAAAGTTCAACCTGGGTAATACCCAAGTTGAACAATCTTTTTTTCATTTTCTATACAAGTTGACGAATGGAACGTTATTTATGGTCAAAGTGTCTGTAACAGCGCCTGATAGACGTCTCTTTTCCCTATACCCCTGTCTTTTGCCACCTGTTTCATCGCCGATTTCTTATCCATGCCCTGTCCGAGATAGAGTTCCATATGCTCTTCAATACTCATCTCTTCCCATCTGGCTTTTTCTTCACTCCTGATCTCTTCCCTGCTTTTTCCTTCGATCACCATGACGCATTCGCCCTTCGGCTCCTGTACGTCATAATATGCCAGTGCGTCTTCTATCGTTGTGGCAAATACCGTCTCATGCTTCTTTGTCAGTTCCCGGCAGATGCTGATGCGTCTGTTGCCAAGCGTCTCCCGAAGCATCTTCAACGTGCGGACCAGTCTGTGTGGGGCTTCGTAGATCACCATTGTTCTGGTCTCATCTTTCAGTTCATCCAGAACAGCCTGTCTCTCCTTCTTATCCGTCGGAAGAAATGCTTCAAATGCGAACCTTCTCGTTCCAAGTCCGGATATCGTAAGCGCCGTCACACATGCACAGGCTCCCGGAACAGCTGTAACCGTGATCCCGGCCTCCTGGCACATCTTTACCAGTTCTTCTCCCGGATCAGAGATTCCCGGCATACCTGCGTCGGTGATCACTGCGATATCTTCACCATTCTGCAGACGTTCCACAAGTTTGTGCCCTTTTTCTATCTTATTATATTCATGATAGCTGGTCATCGGTGTCTTAATCTCAAAATGATTCAGAAGCTTGATACTGTTCCTGGTATCTTCTGCCGCGATCAGATCTGCTTCTTTCAAAATCCGCACCGCCCGGAAGGTCATATCCTCCAGATTTCCTATCGGTGTCGCACATAAGTACAATGTTCCTGCCATCTCTTACTCCTCCATCTTATGCTCGCTCTTGTTCATCCCGTACATCTCAAGCAGTTCTTCTGTATAACTTCCATCCTTCTGATATACGATCAGCGGCGGCTCCACCTGCATTCTCGGATTTCCGCCTTTCATACCCTCGATCAGAACCATGTTCGGTTCTTTGTCTATATGCGGATATACCAGCCGCATACGCTTTGGCTCGATTCCGTATGCGCACATCTTTGTCATGATCTCCGGAAGCCGGAATGGCCTGTGGACCATGTAAAACCTTCCTTTGACCTTCAATAGTTTCGCACTTTCTCTTAATATATCATCCAACGTGCAGAGTGCCTCATGTCTGGCGATATACAATGCTGTATTCTGATTCTTCAGTCCGTGGTCTCCGATCATGTACGGGGGATTGGTCGTAATAACTCCAAAAGAGGCGGCTCCGAATATGGATGCTGCCTCCTTGATATCTCCCGTTACAATGTCGATCCTCTCTTCCAGTCCATTATGGCTGACGCTGCGCCTTGCCATATCTGCGCTCTCCTCCTGGATCTCCAGTCCTGTATAGTGCAGCCCCGGATATTTTGCTTCCAGAAGGATCGGAAGGATCCCCGTTCCTGTTCCGAGATCCAGTGCTTTTTCATGCTTTTTCACATTTGCAAATGCGGACAAAAGCACTGCATCCATTCCAAAACAGAACCGTCCCGGACTCTGGATGATCTCGTATCCTCTGATCTGCAGGTCGTCCAGTCTTTCATTCGGAAGTAATTTAGTCATCATTTAACTTTGACGCTCCGTTCTTTTCTTCTAACGCCTTCAGTTCCTTCATCTCTTCTTTGGAAAGTCTTACGTCTTTCTTCTTACGTCTCGGCTTGAATCTCAGTTCTGCTGCCGGATACTCACGGATCTCTTTCTCGTCATTATCCAGTGTTACAACAACCTTCACCAGCTGACGGAGTACGTTGACAGACTGGACATCTCCTCTTAAGCCTTCCGGTGTTGTGACATGATCACCATTTGCCGGAAGATGACTGTTCAGTTCTTCGTATGTCTCCTCTTCATTCGTCAGACAGCACATCAGTCTTCCGCAGACACCTGAGATCTTCGTCGGATTCAGTGAAAGGTTCTGCTCTTTTGCCATCTTGATCGATACCGGTGCGAACTCGGACAGATACGTATGGCAGCAAAGTGGTCTGCCACAGATCCCGATCCCTCCGCGGATCTTCGTCTCATCACGCACTCCGATCTGTCTCAACTCGATCCTTGTACGGAATACACTTGCCAGATCCTTTACCAACTCACGGAAATCGATTCGTCCGTCCGCAGTAAAATAGAACAGCACCTTATTATTGTCGAATGTATATTCTGCATCAATCAGCTTCATCTCCAGCCCGTGCTTATGGATCTTCTCCAGGCAGATCTTGAATGCTTCTTTTTCTTTTTCTTTGTTCTTTTCTTCTTTTTTCTTATCTTCGTCTGTTGCAAGACGGATCACAGATTTTAACGGCTGTGTGATCTTATCGTCTTCCACTTCTTTAGGTCCGGTGACTACAGAACCAAATTCCACTCCTCTTGCAGTCTCAACGATAACCTTATCGCCCGTCTCTACCTCCAGTTTTCCCGGCGAAAAGAAATAGATCTTTCCGGCGGTTCTGAATCTAACGCCTATTACCTTCGTCATATGATTAGTTCTCCTTTATGGTCAGGAACAAAAGCTCCATAACCAGATCAAAGTTAACATTCGCTTTCAGTCTGGCTTTCGCTTTCTCAAGGCTCTCCAGGATCAGTTCAATTCCTTCATAAGAGCTTTTTCTCGCCTGTTCTTTTATACTCTGTAACTGGTCTTTGAATACGACCTTGTCAATCTCTTTTGTTGCTTTATACAGTAAGACATCTCTGTACCAGATCATGATAATATCCAGATAATCCGTGATCTCTAATTTATATACGGATATATTCTTAACCGCAGCAACAATCTCACTCAGTTCCATATCATGGATATGTTTCAGGAGCTGTACCGCTTCCTCTCTGATCTCATTAAAATGCTCGGAATTCGCCAGCATGATCGCACGTCCCACATTGCCCTGGGCAAATGCGGTACACATATCTGCTTTGTAATCCGGTATCTCCAGATTCTCCATCAGATACTTTCTGATCAGTGTATCTTTGATGTTACGCAGCTTCAGCATGACACATCTGGAGTTGATCGTCGGAAGTAACGTCTCTGCATTCTCTGTCAGCAGTAAGAATACCGCATATGCCGGCGGCTCCTCGATCGTCTTCAGAATCGCATTCTGTGCCTGCGGTGTCATCAGATCTGCCTGCGGGATAATATATACTTTGTATGGTCCCTGATACGGCTTGATATCCACGGTATTGTTCACCTGTGTACGGATATCATCTACACTGATGCTGTTCGGCTTCTCATGTGTCACACGGATAATATCCGGATGGTTTCCGCTCTCTGCCTGCCTGCAGGAATGACATTTTCCGCAAGGTTCACTGTTCCCGCTCTCACACAGAAGAGTCGTTGCGAACAGATTCGCCAGCATCTTCTTACCGGAACCTCTCTCCCCGTTCAGAATATACGCATGTGACACCCTGTTATTCTCCACTGCGCTACTGATATATTTTAATATGTCTTTGTGGCCAACCACATCTTTAAAGCTTCCCATCTCGTATTACCTCTACTATCTCTTCTTTGCATCGTACTTTGTCGTCATTCTGATATCTTCTCGTAATTCCTGCTGCCGCAAGATTCTCTTCCGAGAAATCTTTCTGATCTGCCAGAAATCTTCTGCAGACTTCTTCGTATCCCGGATGCTCCTGCTGCCGTTCTCTTGCGATCGCCCGCATCAGGCGTTCCCCGTCTTCCACTTCAATATAAAGCGGAACCAGATTCTCCTGTCCATAATACGCTTTCATCTTCATATAAGATTCCAGCGTACCGATCATCAGATAATCAGAGCCGGACAGATGAATCTGTCCATCATCTATTGTAGCATATTTCCAGTCACCATACACGGTCTGATAGGTACGAAGTTCAATTATTTTGCCTTCTTCTCCATACTGTTCTAATATTTCGTTCGAAACAAAATAATATTCCACGCCGTCTTTTTCACCTTCCCGCATCGGTCTGGTCGTATATAATGTCAGCGTCTTCAGTTCGGGAAGCTCTTTTCTGATCTCTTTATAGACCGTATCCTTACCGGAAGAACTCTTTCCCATCATGTAAAATATCTTACCCATCTATCCACACCTCTATGCCATCTTCTGATTGCAGTCCTTCAATTGAAAAATCATGTTCCTGATACCAGCAAAGAATCTCCACCGCTTCCTGCGTAATGCATTCTCCCGGAACGATCAGCGGACTTCCCGGCGGATAGAGGTACGCATATTCCAGAGAAATGTGTCCAGCGCTGTCTGCAAAACTGCATGTTTCTATCTTTCCCTTGCGGCTTGGGACCACATCCCTGCACTTCACTGCCTCTGCGATCGTCCACACCTTTTCCAGTGACGGCTGTCTTCCGAAAAGCGGGAGATCCGTGTCGGTCATCTGCATCGGTTTCTGCTCCTGCCCGGATCCTGACTTTAACTTTGCATCGATCTCAGCATCAATTGCAAGCAATGCATCCCGTAATCTGTCCAGCCCTTCCTGCGTATCTCCTACCGTCGTCATTGCCAGGACATAGGTTCCGGCAAGCATCTCCATCTGTAAGTGATAATCACGAAGCAGTCTCTCATACAATTCATGACTGGACATCGGGGCATGCTTGACGGAAATCACGAATTTAGACCTGTCATAGCGGTCTGTATTCTCCGTCCGGATAATCTTCAGATACTTCAGTTTCTTCAATTCTTCCCGCAGGTTATCGATATGTGCCGCATATTCTTTGAAAATACTGCACTTCTGCAGTTGTGTCTCTTCCAGCAGACGAATACACGCATCGATACTTGCCATCAGTATGTACGACGGACTGCTCGTCTGCAGCATATCCAGATACCGCTTTACTTTCCTTCGGTTCACCCTCTCCCCGTTCACATGCAGCAACGCTGTCTGCGTCAGGGCCGGAAGTGTCTTATGAAGACTGTTGATCACAAGATCTGCGCCATACATATTCGCACTCTTTGGAAAATACGGATCAAAGCCAAAATGCGCTCCATGCGCTTCGTCTACGATCAGCAGGCATCCCGCTTCATGTACAATCTCTGCAATCTTTTCGATGTCTGACACCACGCCGTCATAGGTCGGTGATACGATCATCACCGCACGGATCCCCGGATGCTCTTCCAGTGCTTTCTGCACATCCGCCGCATCAATCTCTGTACTCAGTCCCAGTTCTGTATCGAACTTCGGATAAAGATAGACCGGATCCAGTTCATTCAGATATATCGCATGATACACAGACTTGTGACAATTTCTTGCCACAAGTATGGAATCGCCTTTTTCAGTTGTTCCTAATATTGCACTCAAGATTCCGACGGTACTTCCGTTAACGAGAAAATGTGTCTCATCCGCATGGTACACCTCTGCCGCTCTTTCCTGCGCTTCTTTCAAAATCCCTTCTGCATGATGCAGGTCATCAAAGCCATCGATCTCTGTAATATCGATCCTGTACGGAGAGGTTCCGTCCATCAGATCCAGATTTCTTTTATGGCCCGGCATGTGGAATGCGTAGTAGTCGGAATCGCTGTAATTCTTTAGTTTATCAAATATATTATACATGCATATATTTTAACAAAATAACATTATATTATCAAGCCATAAACTCCCGCAGGATCTGGCGTATCATCTCGTCCTTTGTAAGCTCCTCCGGTGCATCTTTCTGTTCTTCCACTTCCGGGCTTTTACTTACGTCCATACCGGCAAGCCCGGCCGATGCTTTTGCCAGATTTCTTGCGGTATTTTGTGTCCGTTCTCTCCGCCTGTTCTCGCGCTGCATGTGGACTACACCGTGATCCGGTACCGGGTCAGGTGTCTCTTCTGTTCCGGCTTCCGTCTCCTGCGCTTCATCCTTTTGTATTTCATCTTTTGGAATTTCGTCTTTTTGCATTTCGTCTTTTTGTATTTTATCCTTCTGTATGTCCTCTTCTGTCAGTCCGTTTTCTCTGTTTACATGCACGGTCCGTTCCTTCTGATTCATCTTTTCATACTTGCGAAGACATACATTTTCCAGATAATCAACCATGTAATTCTTCGCCATCTCCATACAGTAATTCTCATCCGTTGTCAGGTGGAACAGCCACACCAGAATTCCAAGTCCGCAGCCGACAGCGCCCGTCCGCAGGACTTCGTCTCCCATTCCGTAGACCCGATAGGTAAGCCCGGCTCCCGCAAGCCCGGTTACGATCAGAAGACCGGAACACATCTTTTCCAGTCTCCGGAGCGAATGCAGGCGTAATCCACATACTTTGTACTCGTACAGATATTTATCCACAAATACTCCTACATTTTCCACCGTGTCACTGATCATACACGCATGTTCGAATTTTGCCCGGACCAGACGCATCAATGGATGATTGCTTTTGCTCATACTTCCCGCCGACTCTACCATACGTTTCATCGTCATGCTCACGATACACTTGTCCGCCACTCCAAGTCCGGTCAGCATCCCCATAAGCACAAATAATAACTTCTTGTCCAATAACATTTCCAGCATAATAATAGCCCTCCTTTTTGATATGCATTATACTGTATATCAAAGAGAAGGGCGCTTTATTTCGTTCTTCCTATTCTGCACGGGAAATGATGCTTTCTGTCACTTTCGTGCATATCCTGTAACATTCTGTACTGCGCAGATCGTCCCGGTGTCTTAGATCATCGGAAGCAATTCTTTCATAAGCCTTACACTGTGGGCAATTGCTTTCTTTTCGAATGTCGGATAGTCCATTGTCGCACTGTTGTCAGCTTTGTCCGAAATAGCACGGATAATGACATACGAAACTTTGTTCAGGTAAGCTGCCTGTGCGATTCCGGCACCTTCCATCTCTACGCACATCGGATGGAATAATGACACAATTCTTTCTTTCACTTCCTTATCGGAAATGAACTGGTCCCCGCTTGCCACTCTTCCTGTAAATGTATGAATATCCGGGTTCGCTTTTTCGTTCGCTGCTACCGCCTTCTTCACAAGTTCTTTGTCTGCCGGGAATGACAATGTATCCATTCTTGGAATCTGCCCTGCCGGATCACCGAATACAGTTGCATCCATATCATGATGCAGCGCATCTGTGGAAATGACCATGTCGCCAATATCGATCTGTGCATCCAGAGAACCTGCAATACCGGTGTTGATCAATGTATCTGCTCCGAATTGACTCACCAGGATCTGTGCACAGATTCCTGCATTGACCTTACCGATTCCGCTTCTTACGATAACAACTTCTTTCCCGCCAAGCGTTCCCTTGCAGAATACCATACCGGCCATCTCCACGGTCTCTTCAATCTGCATATCTTTCTTCAGTTCTGCAACCTCTTCTTCCATTGCGCCGATAATACCTATCATATATTTATATCCTCCTGCTTTTTTGCGAATTTATCTACGCCTTATTATAGACGATAGGAAAATGGATTTCAACCAACGAAATGTATGGATAATTTGTCAGTTTTCTGTTATAATCGGGAAGTATGGCAGTCAACAGATTTTCTGTCTGTCGATACCGAATCATGTAAAAATATGCAAGAACATTATCAGGAGGTAATAGATATGGATTACAAACCAACCGGAGTCTGTTCTCGTCTCATCCACGTAGAACTTGACGGAGATAAAATTGCTAACGTAGAATTCGTAGGCGGATGTGCCGGTAACACATCCGGAATCAGCAGCCTTGTTAAAGGAATGGATGCACACGAAGTCATCAAGCGCCTGGAAGGAACCAGATGTGGTGAAAGACCGACATCTTGTCCTGACCAGTTATCCAAAGCTTTGAGACAGGCACTTGGCGAATAATACGTCAGCGTCTGATCTGAACAACGCAGACGAAAAAAGGATACTCGTCCCCGACCAGGAGACTTGTATCCTTTTTCATTTTGGTGATTTTTTAATTTTGGTAATTTTTTCTCTTTTTTTCACACCCTGCTTTTCCCTTGTCAAAACTTCCGTTGACTGGTTACGAATAAATAATTATTAATAGTTACATTGTTTCTTTCATTGTATTTTCTAATTATTATCCGCTCCTACATATTGTGCACTTACTTATCGATGAATTTATTTATGGTTTTTTATTGTTGTCTTCTTTTTATTTACATTACCTTATGGTTTTCTTTGTCTGTTTTACCTGTTTCATTCAGCTGTAATCTTCACTTTATCCCAACTACTGTTTGACTGTCATGGTCCGCATGGTTTCTGGTTATTCCGTCCACTTCTTTACTTTAATCTTTTCATCTTTTGATTTGTAATCTTTTTGTTTTGCTCTTTTTTTAGTCTTATGTTCTTATCCTTCTATGCTTTTTAGGATTGTTAGTCGATGTAAATTCCATCAGTGAAGGAACTGCTCATATCACTGTTAGCAACATGTGTGCAACGTACACGGTAGTAATAACCACCGTCAACGTAGAGCGTTCTGTTGGACATGGCTCTGTTGGTATTCTTATTTTCTTTCTGCCAACCATCATAGTATGACCACTCTGTATCTTCTTCTTTTGCTCGCTCTACCATTACTGCTATCTGCACACTTTTTACTACCTGTCTCGCAATCGTTGTCCCTCCTGCGTAAATTTTTCCTTCTCCTAATTTTGTACATTTGGAGTATCCCGTCATCAAATCTACGCCCCGGGTGCTTTTCGTATCATAACCTATGGATTCTTCGTCATGCGTCAGCACGGATCCATCTATTACTTTTCCCTCAGCAGCTCTTGCTTCCTGTATGGATGTCATCGATAATCCTCCGACCAGCATTGCAGTCAGACATACAGACACAATTTTCTTCTTCATATCTCACCTCCATTCACACTTTTTTCTGCCCTCATATATTAATACACATAATTTTTCAAAAACTGTCGCTTTTATTTGGGAAAAATTAAATTTTTTAATATTTTATCAAATTCCTGCTGTTTCATCGTTCCAGTTAATAAATAATCTATGCCATTATATTTAAATTCAGCTGCATAACCGAATTCTTTATTTTTATCTATTTTATACACTGTAACATCAACTTCACAATTATGAATTTTTTTAGTATATTTTTTTTCTATTGGATCTTCAAAATCTACTCCCAATGAATTTTCTCGATATGGAACGTTGATACAATACGCTATTGTTTTATTATTATATAAATAATACATATCAGCCATCTGTTTATCTTTATCCAATTCCATAGAATCAAAATGCATCTCTGGCAAACATATAAATATTTTGACCACTTCTGTATCAAAATTATCCCCTATTTCCTGATATGCCTTTTCCTCATCTTCGCTTTCTATCATTTTTATCTTATGGCTCGTACTTGATTTCTCAACCTCTCTATCTCCAACATTCTGTCTTACCATCCGCACAATCCTCTCCGGACCTCCCATACTGGTAATCCCCATTGCCAGCACACAGACAATAACTGCTGCCAGTGCGAGATACATTTTCAAAGGCTTCTTTTTACGGCGGACTTTCTTTCCGGAAGGTTCCTCCGGATCATTTTGCCCGATCCCTGCCTTCAGCATCTTGCGTCCTAGCTCCAGAGCCTCGCGGTCTTCTTCAGACAGATGGCTGATTGCTTCTTCTCTTTCTTTTGCGTCTTTCTCGGCCTGTTCCATCTCATACGCACGGATCTGTTCTCTTACTCTTGCGAGGACAGCTTCCTTTGTCCCTTCAGGCACGACAAGACTGGTGTCATTTTCCAGAAATTCTTCTTCCTCTCTGGCAATCTCTTCAAATTCTCTGGCAATGCATTCTTTAAATTCGTCTTTCTTATCATTCATTTTGCTACCCTCAAATTTTTGACTGGTCTGTAAATTTCTCCATAGTTTTGCCACTTGACCTATTCCTTTCAGAAAGTATAATATAGATATAATCTTTATTATATTTTATGTATTCAAGAATAATACATATTCAAGTCTGGAGGTAATTATGAAACGTATTATCTTAACCGGTGGCGGTACTGCCGGGCATGTTACACCTAACATTGCTCTTCTGCCACGCCTGAAAGAATTAAACTATGATATTCACTATATAGGTTCTTATAATGGAATTGAAAAAGAACTGATTGAACAGTTCGGTATTCCGTATCACGGAATCTCAACCGGTAAACTCCGCCGCTACTTCAGCGTGCAGAACTTTACGGATCCTTTCCGTGTGATCAAAGGACTCGGCGAAGCAAAAAAACTTGTGAAGATCCTTCATCCTGATGTAATCTTCTCCAAAGGAGGCTTCGTATCCGTTCCTGTTGTTCTTGCCGGTAAAAGCCGTCATGTCCCGACCATTATCCATGAGTCTGACATGACACCGGGACTTGCTAATAAGATTTCCATGCCATCGGCATCAAAAATCTGTTGTAACTTCCCGGAAACCATCGAGCATCTTCCTGCCGGAAAGGCTGTTCTCACAGGCTCTCCGATTCGTCAGGAACTGTTATCCGGTGATAAATATAAGGCATTGGAATTTCTGCACTTCACTCAGGACAAACCAGTGATCATGGTCGTTGGCGGAAGTCTTGGTTCTGTTGCCGTCAACGATGCTGTCCGCAGTGTCCTTCCTGAATTGCTTCAGTCTTTCCAGGTAGTTCATCTCTGTGGCAAGGGCAAAATTGATGAATCTTTGAAAGACCTGGAAGGTTATGCTCAGTTCGAATATATCAAAGACGAACTGAAGGATCTCTTTGCTCTGACAGATCTTGTTATTTCAAGAGCCGGAGCCAATGCGATCTGCGAACTTCTTGCACTGCACAAACCGAATCTTCTGATTCCACTCTCTGCAAATGCAAGCCGTGGTGACCAGATCCTGAATGCCCGTTCTTTCGAACGTCAGGGATACAGTGTTGTTCTGGAAGAAGAGGAACTGAATCATGATGTTCTTCTGAAAGCAATCACAGATCTTTACCAGAACCGTGAGACATACATTCAGGCAATGAAGAATTCTCCTCAGCAGAATTCCATCGATACCATTATCGACCTGATCGAATCTGTTGCCAGACACTGATCTGCATTTATCTCTGTAATACATAAAAAACAGGTGGTTGTACTTCCACCTGTTTTTTATGTATTGTGTAAGCGGTCATACTCATCTTTGTACCTTTTTATCATTCATTTTCTTGCTCTTTTCAGCATACCTTCCAATGCATATAATGTAACGCCTATCTGCTTGGCAGCTTCTTTCTGCGGCATATCTACATAATATACAAGTGTCACAGCCTGATACCATCTGGCCTTTTTCTGATACAGTTCCCGGAATATATCAATTCCGAGTTTGCGGAAACCTTGTTCCTTGAGCATCGCTATTACATACTCTTCTGAACTGTCATCAACCAGAGCGTCCGGATATTTGTCTTCCGACATCGTTATTTCCTCTAACGATACTTCGCGTTTATGGTCTCTTATATAATTCATGGCTCTGTACTTTGCAAGCATCAGCATCCATGCTTTGATCTGCTGCTTGGATTCATTTCCATTCTGTACATATGCCGTGACGAAGGCATCCTGCGCAATTTCTTCTGCTACGTGATGGTTTCCAGAGTATCTGAGTGCCTCCCTGTATACAACGTCAAAATATTCGCTATATGCATCCACAAAGGCACTTTCCCCTGTAAACTCTCTTCCCACTTTACGCTCCTACCTTTTATCTACTTAATCTTTGATAAAACATCTTCTTTTTCTTCTTCTGTCAACTCATGCATCGTCCATCCAAG
The DNA here is from genome assembly GCA_934309195.1 of uncultured Dorea sp. Taxonomy (GTDB): domain Bacteria; phylum Bacillota; class Clostridia; order Lachnospirales; family Lachnospiraceae; genus Dorea_A. The sequence continues at coordinate 57,530 of CAKRCY010000004.1, read as the reverse complement.
TCCGACTTTGTCATCTTTATGTCTCGGAATCATGTGTACATGATAATGAAATACCGTCTGTCCGGCAGCTTCACCGTTGTTCTGGACAATATTGTAACCGTCACAGTCCAGTGCTTTTGTGAGCTTTGTGATCATTTTTTTTGCAAGGATCATCGATTTTCCTGCAAGTTCATCATCCAGCTCATACAGATTGGCATAATGCTCTTTTGGCAGGATCAGTGCGTGTCCTTTTGCTGCCGGATTGGCATCCAGGATCACACGGAAATCTTCATCCTCATACACAGTAGCTGTCGGAATGTCTCCATTCGCAAGTTTACAGAAAATACAATTATCATCCTTCATAATCTTATCCTTCTTTCTTTAAAATTTTTGATTGATTATTTAAACCGCCAATGCTAAACTGATACCTCAGAAAGGGGCGGTAATTATTATGTTATCATCGACAGACCATGACAAATTACAACAGATTATGCAGGAAAATCCTGAAAACGAAGCACTTATAAACCGGCTTTTAACCTCTCATCAGATGGAGATCAGTACCATAAGTCACGAGATCCGTAATCCTCTGACACTGGTTTACAGTACACTCCAGCTTATCGAATCACAACATCCGGAAGTCCTTACATTTTCCCATTGGGCGGAACTTCATCAGGATATCGAATACATGAAATTCCTCCTGGAGGATCTGTCTTCTTACAATAACGGAGAACGTCTGGAACTTACCCCGGTAAGTACAAGTACATATTTCCGCAGGATTGCTTTATCCTTCGCTGCTTCTATTGTTGATACAGATATCGAATTTATTTCCCGCATTCCCGAGGACCTTCCGGAAATATCTGCAGATCCCGTAAAGCTCCGTCAGGCAGTTCTGAATCTTCTTCGCAATGCCTGTGATGCACTGAACAAAAAGGCTCCTGATTCCCAGAAGCCAGTCATTACATTCTCTGTCAGTCTCCAGACAGATTCTCTGCATATCGAGGTCAGGGACAACGGTTGCGGTATCGCTCCCGAAGATCAGAAGACTATCTTCGAGCCATTTGTCACTCACAAACCGGACGGGACCGGCCTTGGACTTGCGATCACCCGCCGGATCATTCAGGCCCATCACGGAACGGTCACGCTCAACTCCGTCTTACATAACGGAACCACGTTTATCCTTACGCTTCCTGTACAGTAATACTCCCATCAGGAAGCCGGCTGCCAGACCACCGATGTGTGCCATATTGTCTACGCCGCCACTGGTAAATCCATAATAGAATGTCAGCACCACCATAAACACCAATCCTTTGCCGGATATCTCTCCTATCCTTCCCCGGTTACGGATCGCCACATACAGAAGTGCACCGATAATTCCGAAGATTGCACCGGATGCACCTGCCGATACTGCCATACTTCCTGTCAGTATGTCCCACCATGCAGACAGGATATTCCCTGCAAGGCCGCTTACGAAATATACGATGAGGAACTTTATCTTTCCTATCTCAAGCTCCAGATTCCACCCCATCGCTACAAGCACAACCATATTATTAAAAAGATGATCGTATCCGAAGTGGAGAAACATACTCGTAAACAGCCGGTAATATTCTCCGTTCTTTACCAGATATGGAACATACATTGCCCCATGCTGTAACATGAATCTTCCATCCTCCGTCATTCCCTGAAATGACAGTACCAGAAAGACTATTACATTCACAACTGCCAGTAGTACAGTGCATGGTGCTTTTATTGTGTTCTTATTCATCTTCTATCATCCGTTACCTTTCGATCTATTCATTTTCTGTCTTTATTAGTATAACATAGATTACTTAAATATTACAATTCCTCTTCTTCAATATGCAGTCCGTCCCATTCTCCCCATTTTGTTTTTTTATGTTTATTCAGGAAACGCTTTACCGGGATCCACAGATTATCTGTCTCACGCATGATCGAGCTTCCCATCTCCTGTTCCGTAATCCAGTCATGTTCTTCCGTATCGTAATAAGATGTCCGCTCTCTTTTTTCTTCCAGCAGTTCATCTATCATTGTTTTTCTTACTGGTTTTTCCATATCTTTTTCTTCTCTTTCCCCACATTCTGCGATTAGTTTCTCCAGACTGTAATTTTCTTCCATCGTTCCCTTATGCAGCAAAAATGCCAGCCGGACACATTCTTCTTCCTCGTAATCCGCAACTTTCACCATGTACTCTGTCAGCACATGGAATTTCTCCCATAGATCCTGCGTTGCCGGCGGATAATAGCAGAAAAAGAATTGCCCTTCCTCATAAAATATATATTCCGGTTCCAGTAGAATACAGTGGATATCCAGCAGATATTTTCCGGTTTCTTTCAGCACGTTCCCAAACTGGTACATAAATTGCCGTATATCCTCCGCCTTTAACTTTGCTCTTGTATACATTGCCTGCATAGATATCTTTCCGCTTACATCATAATCATAATAACTGCTGCCATTCATGCCTCTTCCTGCCACCTTAAGGAATCCTTCCGGTGAATTGGCTTTCAGCATCTTCATCTGATAGTCCTCTTTATATAATACATGTTCTTCTATCGTTATCTTTCGTTCCATTCTTTCATTCCCCATTTATTTCTTTATCCTGCGGATATCCCGGATATAGCGTTCCGGTTCTGTTACCGCTGCCCTGCTTTCTACCGCAAGCGACATCTTCCGTCTTTTCGCCACAGCCGACACACGGATCTCTTCTTTCTCCACGGAACATACCGCCACAGCTCCCGGAAAGAGGATGCACTTTTTTCCGACCCGCTCTTGAAACAAGGCTTTTAATTCCGCTTCCTGTATTCCGTCCTTTTCTCTGGCTTTCGTACTTCCGACAACTGCCGTCTCGTATGCCGCTCCCGCAATAATATTCTTGTCATGATAATAAAAACATGCCAGGACACATCCCATAACAAGAAATAATATCATCGGCATCAGCAGGGACATTTCCACTGTAAAACTTCCGTTCAGAGTATGTTTCTTATCTATGTTTATGAACCGTTCCATCTCACAGTCCTCCGATACATACGCCAAACAGATAACCCACTGTCAGAAATGGATAGAATGGAAATGCAAGACTCTTCTTTTTCTGTCTCAAAGCCACACATCCCAAAGCAAGGATCCCCAGGATAAAAAATGAAGTCGCAAGAACTTCCAGAAGTCCCCATACTCCCAGATAAATTCCAAGTATCAGAATCGCCAGACTGTCCCCGTAGCCGATTGCTTCCCGTGTAATCTTACTGATTCCTATAAATATCATACCGATCAGTCCTCCTTCCAGCGATACCATCCAGTCTATATTCTGTGTAATTGCCTGATATATAATCGTTCCTGCCATACACAATAACAGTACATCTCGCGGAACTTTCCTGATCTTATAATCCATAAACGACAGTCCTGTCAGTATGACCATCGCCACTATACGGCTTACCGTCCACATTTGGAACATGCCCCCTTTCCTGCTGCCTCCGATACCGGTATCGCATAGATTGTCCGTTTTAATCCACTGCATGACAATGAACTATGATACCGGTCTCCAAAATTTGTAATATATATATTTCCTGCATTTCCTTTCATGCAATGTTCACATGGATAATATCTGCCGCCACTTTCATTGCGCAGATCAGGCACCGCACCCACATGCGTCATCCGGATCGACAGATCCAGATAAGAACAATGATAATCTTTGTGATATACAAGACCGTTTTCCGTCACATAGACCGTATCATTTCCCATATCGGACAATCCCTCTTTTTCATATCCGCTCCATGCCTTTATCTTCATGGTTTCCCTGCATTTTACCGGTCTGATACCGAATACCGGCACAGGAATTTTTACCTGATATTCGGCGTTCAACGTTCCAATCCCGGTACGCACAGACATTCTTGATGCCGAACAGTCCATCCCACTGCTGCCGCCTGCAATGATACTTCTTTCCATCCTTGTCTCTCCGATTGCATAGACGACATCGCTCTCTACCTTTGACGGCATCAGCATCTGTGTGATACAGGTGTCTTTTACCGCCCGTTTTCCTGCATACTGCAGACTGCTCCTGACTGCGGTATGTACTGCCATCATTTCCAGAAGGTACAGCAGTGTCACAACCGCCAGGAAAAACAGCGGTACCGTTGCAGCCGCCTCTACGGTAATGCTTCCCTTTCTTTTATTACGGAATAATTTTTCCAATCGTGTTGAGGCGGATAAAGATACCCTTTCAGATACTGAATGATTGATAGGTTGTGAGGGGGAGAATAAATTATTTCTCATTTTGCGAATCCTTCTCCTTTCTTTATTATTTTTATATTTCCGGGATTTCTAACGATACCTGAAAGGGCATCTTTATCCGCCTCATCTCATTGTTCTTACACGCACTACTGATAGCCGTAATATGTCTGAAATCTATACGCTATCCCTCTTCTCAGCTTACACACCGTGTCCACTTCCATTCTTCCGACACAGTAATCGATCCGAAATAACGGCTGGCTGTAAATCGTCTGCATATCCTTCTCGATCACTCCCATGGTTCTTACTGTTAATTTTCCTTTTTCTTCCAGGAACAACAACATTCGTACATAGTCTTTATAGCCCATACCGCCTTCTACATCTGCCCCGTCTCCGGTGTCTTCCTCTGTTCCAAGCTTCATAAGACCGGATAGTGAGAGCTGCCAGCTTGCATCATCTTTTACAACTGCAGTCTTCTTCCCATTCAGCAATGCTCTCACATCCATCACGGATTCTCCATATGCCCATGCAAGGAGAATTCCCTGCGCTGCTGCTTCTGTAACCGCCGGCACTGCAAGCAGTGTACATAATGTTCCTGCCGCTGCCCGTGCCTCAGCCTGTCTGGTACTGCTGGTCTGTAGATACAGATAATTCGGCACGAATCTCAGCAGCACTAATTTGTTCGCGACTGCTTCCAGATTCTCCCGGTCACTTTGCCTGCCGGTCAGAATATATTCCACTTCATAGTCCAGACTTCCGCCCTTCGGTTCATCCAGAAAATCTGCAAAATGTTCCTGTATATACCCGCCCAGCAGTACGGAATCCAGTGTTCCGCCTTCTGCTTCCACATCTTCAAATGTTCCGTGACCGGTCTGATTCTTTCTGTTCTCCGGCATGTCCTCTGACACAATCTGTTTTTCGGATACCTGTGTTCCTTCCGGTAATACCAGATTCAAAATCGGTGCCTGCTTCAGCCCTGCTACATGTTCCAACGGATTCTCTTCACTTGGAAGTTCCATTTCCTGCCCGTTCAGAAGCTCCTCCAGATGATCTGTCTGCGCTTTTTCTTCTCTGGTAATTTCATCTGCCTGCCGTTCCTGATTCTTCCAGATGGAAGTACTCCCAAGATATTTGTCTGCCCATGAGATCCCGTATTTGTGTTTCATGTATTTACCGGCCTGATCCATGAACAATTCCCCATTCTGATCTGTGAGCAGCCGGATTCTCTTTATATCATTTTCCATATCTGCACCGTAATATGACAGGCGGTCTAACAGATTCTGCTCACTGTATGTCCCGCTTTCGTATCCCGCCTCTATGGCAAATACATCATAATGTTCCAGAAGTTCTTTTTGATATTCCGCAAATACGCACTCCACTGCCCGGTTCATATCTGCCCTTCTGTAATTCTTTGCCATCTGGATGGATGCGCTTTCCGTTAACGCAAGTACAAGCGAGACAAAGAGAATAAATGTCAATGTCAGATATACCGTTACCTCTCCTCTTACATACCCTGTCGTCATCTCCTTCTTTCCGGTGCCCACCGCTCTTAGATCCCGGAACTTTCGCTGGTAATCTTTTCGAATATTGTCTGCACCAGACTGGTAAGCTGTGATTTGAAGATGATCACGAGTCCGATCAGTACGACCAGGATCAGGATCACTTCTACCACCCCGATCCCACGGTCGTCTTTTAATACCTGTAATGCATATCGAATTCTCCACATACTGTATTCTCCTTTCTTCTTTTCCTTTTAGTCCCATCTATATCTGCAATGTCAGAAATGCCGGTACTATCACAATGACCAGTACCACCGCCAGCATAAGAAACATTGGCAGCAGCAGCTTTGTCCCGGCTTCTTCCCCAAGCCTTTTTGCCTGTGCTTTCCGCTCTTCAAATGCCTGTATGGATTCCAGTTTTAACAGTTCTGTCAGCCCTTTTGTTCCTTTCCGCAGATTCTGCGACAACAATGCCCCCAGTCTTATATACACCTGAACGTCACACCGTCTGCCGAAATTCTCATAGCTCTCCGATTCTGTCACACCACTGTCCATCTCATGACAGGTCTGTATCATTTCTTCATATGCGTACCTCTCTTTCCCTTCTTCTTTTTCTCTTGCATAGCCTTCGGTTACCTTTCTCCAGGCCCGCTTTACCGTCATCCCTGCTCCCAGATACAATGTCAGTTTGTTAATAATGTCCGGATAGTCCTTAAGCATCTGTTTTTTTCTGTCTTCCAGTGCTTTTTTTTCATTCTGTTTCTGCAATGCACAGAGCAGTATTCCGATCATTATGCTCATTGTGAGCACAATGATTCCCCGATTATGAAACGGATGATAATAACGGAGTTCATTTTTCCCCATACGTTCCGGCAGGATCAGCGCTTTCTTTTCCCGCTGCTTTTCATCTTCCTTTTTCAAATTTTCCGTTACTGTTTTCTTTAACTTTTCCTCTCCGCTTAATTTCTCAGGGTACACACAGACCACGCACTGATAAGCTGCCTGTTCTTTATCATTTTCCGTATAAGTAAGTATCGCATTCAGTTTTACAAGCGTTCCCTTCTCTGCGGTATTCTTCTCCTGTATCTCGCCCTTAACATTCATTACGTCATACCTGTCCAGTTCCCAGGAGACTGTCACCGGTTCTCCCGGGATCTCTGTGATCAGGTTCAGGTCTGTCTCCACATGATCCGGCGTCTGGTTTTCATTCAGTATCAACCTGTCCATCCTCCGGATGATCCTTCCGAACAGTTCCTGTATCTCTTCTGTCGTATACCGGCGCTCCGATACTTCTATATCCGTTCTTATTTTTTTCTTTTTATTCCCGACTTTTACATCCAGGACTTCCGTCCTGGACCCTTTTCCGTAATCATTCCTCTCAATGGCCGGTTGTATCTGCTTTACAGAACGAACGGCATCTGCTCCGGTCAGTAATATTCCCGATATGAACAGTACACAAGTCACCCGCACTATACGTCGATTCTCAATATCCTTATTCCCAGATAATAAGCGCCCGCGTAGATCCCAAGACATAATGTCATCACCCCGATTCCTGCCATATTCCCATATAATTCATTCATGAATTCCGGAAAACTAAGTGACATATAACCGATAATTCCATACGGCACTATCGACATGATCTGAAATTCATATTTCTTTGCAGCGAGCAGGGTATCGATCTCTCTTTTTACTTCTATCTTGTCTCCGATCTGATTCGTTGTGTTACGGATAATACCGATCATATCCCCACCGCTTTTCTTTGCCGTTACGAATACGGTCACAAAACTCTTTACATCCTCCGATGGAACCTGTTCCGCGAATTCTCCCAGTACCTGTTCAACCGGAATATGTATCCGCAGTTTTCTCGTAATAACCAATAGTTCCCTGGAAATCCGGGCCTGTGGAGGATAAAGGATTTTTAATTCTTTCTGCGTTTCATAGAATGCATTTTCTACCGAATAGCCCGTGTTCAGTGCTGCCGACAGAGACTGTATCATCTCACGGAATTGCTTCTGGAATTCCTGTTCCTTTTTCTTTTCCTCTTCTTTCAGGAATTCTCTGTACAGCCATATCCCCAGCGGGATCAGTGCCGGCACAGCCCATATCTTCCGGTAATAAAGCCACGCCGTGATCCCAATGAGTGCGGCAGCCTTTCCCCCGGCTGCCCCACGTTCTTTAAATGTGATATCCTGCTGCCATAAGCTTCTCGCGGTGACAAAGTTCTGCAATTTTTTTCCATTCTCCGCTGACTTTGCTTTCCATCCTGATTGCTCTTTTTTCTTCATCTTCTGTTACATTCACCGCCTCCTTATATGCTTCTTCAAAGCAATACAGCGTCTGCAGGTGGATCTCTTCCTCCCAGTACCCCAGCACTTCTGTTACTTCCAGAACTTTTCTGGTCTTATCTCTCAGACGGCCGAGATGTACAATGATGTCCAGACCTGAGGCGATCTGTCTCTGAATTGCAGGAAGGGGAAGATCCATTCCCATCAGTACCATTGTTTCCAGACGGCTTAGCATGTCCTTCGGACTGTTTGCATGGCCGGTGCTGAGACTTCCGTCATGCCCCGTATTCAGTGCCTGAAGCATATCAATTGCTTCCGCCGAGCGCACTTCCCCCACGATGATCCTGTCCGGTCTCATACGAAGTGCCGACTTGATCAGGTCCCTGATGGTAACTTCTCCTGTTCCTTCTACATTTGCATTTCTTGCTTCCAGTCTTACCAGATTCTTTACATTTTGAATCTGAAGTTCTGCGTTGTCTTCGATCGTTATGATGCGTTCATTTTTGGGTATATATTGCGATAGTGCATTCAAGAAAGTGGTTTTCCCGGATCCGGTTCCACCACTGATGAATATATTGTATCCGGCGGCTACTAACAAAGCCAGAAAACCCGATACTTCTGAATTGATTGACTGCCATTCCATCAGTTTTTTCATTGTAATTGCTTCTTTTGCAAATTTTCGAATTGTAACGATCGGTCCGTTTAATGCGACCGGCGGAAGTACGACATTGACTCTCGATCCGTCTGCCAGTCTGGCATCTGCGATCGGCGATGCCTCATTTACCAGTCTGTTGGATCCTGCCACGATCTGCTGGATCACATCCTCCAGTTTGTCTCTGGATAAGAATCTTTTGTCTGACTGGATGATCCTTCCTGCTTTTTCAATAAATATATTCTGCGTCCCGTTGATCATGATCTCTGTGATCTGTTCGTCTTCCAGGAATTCCTGCAACAGATCCAGTTTCCGGAATGCATTGAAAAGTTCCTTTCCCAGCATTGTTTTCTGATCCAACGGCAGATATTCTTCCTGCGAAGCTTCCTGAAGTACCTCATAGATCAACTCTGTCAGTTCTTCGTCCTCCATGTCCCTTGTCATATCCAGTCTGGATAATATTCTTGCATGGAGCTGCTCTGCTTCTATCATTTTCCTCATCCTTCCAGTTCTTTCTTTACCATCTTCTGCTTTACATCGTCATAACCCATCAGATGTAATTCTTCTTCAAACTGGAATAATTTTGCCTGCGCCACCTCCTCTTTTATGACTGCCACATGTATCTCCGTACACATCCTCAAAAGCTCATATACTCCACGGATCCCTTCATCGATATCCAGTATCAGGACTTCATATATGCTCTGTTCTGCAATCTGTTCCACAAATCCTGTCCACTCTCCGATCTCCACTGCCTTCAGATCTTCCGACATCCGCATAGGCAGAAGATAATCAAGCGGTCCCATATGTTTTACCATACCTGCCAGAGCTGCTCTTAAGTGTTTCTTCTCCTGTCTGGAATAATAAAGCGCATCCGCTACCGTCTGTCCGGCATCCGGGAAATGTCCCCCGATCCCTCCATATACTTCAAGATTCAGGTACAATACATTGTACGTCCTTGCCAGTTCCTTTCCCAGCTTTAATGCATACCCGGTCTTCTTACTCCGGTGCACCGGGGAAAAGATTCCGATGATCCTGACATTCTGCTTTTTCGCTGTCCTAAGGAAAAATCTTTCCGGTTCCCCGGACTGCGTACACTGTTCGATCACCGCTCCCATAATGGCCTCTCCGGACTGGTACTTATTGATAAGTTTCTCATTTGTCTCATGTGCTGCATTTTCCGACTGTGCCAGAACGAACACATTCCCGGCCTTTATCTTCTTCCTGTCTTCTACCGGATAACTGCTTCCGATCAACAGGATATCAACCGGTGATTCCTCCTGTAATTTTACAGTCTGCTCAACACTGTTACATACCTGTACGCCAAGTGCCAGCTCCTTCGCCTTCATAAAAACTTCCGCGAGAGCCGCAGCGTATCTCACTTCCTGGTCACAAATCACCAGATTTCTGCTTACCACATACTATCCCTCCTTCAACACGTTTACACAATGTCTGAAACGTCTGCCGATACGGCATTGAATACTTCTTGAATTTTTTGAATCTACAATTAGAACTACAAATCAGATGCAAGCTACTTCGTAACTTGTAGGCTGATTATATACTGGATGATTTGTATTTGTCTATGCTCTTTTTAAAAGTTTTCAATCTTTGTGCAATGTTTACATAATTTGATAAAAAGTTATACCGTAAAGTAGAGCAACCCCAGGAAATCCAAAGGATCCGGATGTCAAAAAAGTGATCGGATTCATCCCGACACAGGCAGAAATTCCCTGTCCGTCAAGAAATTCGTTTACAAAAAATATGATCGCAAACCCAATAATTCCACGGATCAGAAAATTTACAATGATTTTTGTTCCCTTTTTTTTCATAATTTTCTCTTTTTTATTACTCTGTTTTTTTATTATATGATGATCTGTGTCTCTCTTATACCTTTCATAATCATCAAAAAACACATAAAAAAACAGGCTTGAAAACTTTTTCTTTTTCCAAACCTGTCTCATGATTTCTGATCTGCTTTTTATTTTATAACGAAATCTTGATTTCCCGTTCTGTCCGGTGGTATTTATGATAATTCACACCGGCAGAATCGAACATCTTCATGGAAGCCATTACAGCTGCTGTACCTTCATACTTGTTGCTGTCATAGATAACCTCTTTGATCCCGCTTTGTATGATCGCTTTCGCACATTCATTACACGGGAACAGAGAGACGTACAATTTTGCCCCTTCCAGACTTCCTCCGCGGTAATTCAGGATCGCATTCAGCTCACTGTGAACCGTGTATACATATTTTGTCTCCAAAGGATCTTCTCCTTCCCGCGCCCATGGAAATACATCATCCGAGCATCCTGTCGGAAGGCCGTTATATCCCATTGACAGGATCTTGTTATCCTGACTGACGATACAGCATCCCACCTGTGTATTCGGATCTTTGGAACGCATTCCGGAAAGCTTTGCAACGCCCATAAAATACTCATCCCAGCTGATATAATCTGTTCTTTTATCTCCCATATATTGTCACCTCGCCACTATTTTGTCCCAAAAATACGGTCTCCTGCATCTCCCAGTCCCGGAACAATATATTTATGCTCATTCAGATGATCATCGAGTGCACCGATATAGATATCTACATCCGGATGCGCTTCCTGCAGACGTTTTACACCTTCAGGAGCTGCAATGATACACATAAAGCGCATATGTTTTACACCTTTCTCTTTCAGCATCTGAATTGCTGCCACACAGGATCCGCCTGTTGCAAGCATCGGATCTACGACAAATACTTCTCTTTCGTCACAGTCTGACGGAAGTTTGCAGTAATATTCTACCGGTTCGTATGTCTCCGGATCTCTGTAAAGACCGATATGTCCGACCTTGGCAGACGGGATCATATTCAGCATTCCGTCAACCATTCCAAGTCCGGCTCTTAAGATCGGCACTACTGCCAACTTTTTACCGCTTAATTGTTTTCCCACCATCTCGCAGATTGGTGTCTTTATCCTGACATCCTCCAGTTTCAGATCTCTTGTTGCTTCATAGCACATTAATGATGCGATCTCCCCAACGATCTCCCTGAATTCTTTTGACCCTACCTCTTCGCTTCTGATGTAGCTGATCTTGTGCTGAATCAACGGGTGATCCATAACCTGTACTTTTGACATGTTTCTCCTCCTTGTTGTGAAATGATTCTATACCAATTTTTCTATATGATGTCCTGCAGCTTTCAGAAGACGGTTCATAATTGCGCTTCCGATTCCTGCAGTATCAAACGACTCACTGTAGATATAATCTACCTGATCGTCATCAAACTCTCTTAAGATCCCGAACAGATTTGCGGCAATGGTTGATTCATCCGCTCTGGTTCCGATGCATTTTACGTCACCGGCCTTATATTCTGCCACAGTCTCTTCCGTTCCGATAATGCCGACTTTATAGCCTGCACGTGACTTTTCTTCTGCACGCTTATTGATCTCTGCTGTCACCTTCTCCAGTGGACCTTCTATAATGGTCAGATCCGCTTTCGGTGCATAATGACGGTACTTCATTCCCGGTGCTTTCGGAACCTGCCTGCTGTCCGGTCTGATCAGTGTCCTGTCGATCGTGACTTCTCCGATCACTTCCTCGAACATCTCTTTTGTAATGGCTCCCGGTCTTAAGATCATCGGTGGTTCTACCGTCATATCCAGGATCGTAGATTCAACTCCGATCTCTACCGCCCCGCCGTCTACGATCATGTCTACCCTTCCGGTAAGATCCTCTGCTACATGCTGTGCGGTTGTCGGACTCGGCCGTCCGGAAGTATTCGCACTCGGTGCCGCAATATATCCGCCGCCCGCATCGATCACTTCTCTTGCGATCTCATCCACCGGCATCCGGACAGCTACCGTGTCCAGTCCTCCGGTGGTCCCGTACGGCACAATATCACTTTTGTTAAATATCATTGTAAGCGGCCCCGGCCAGTATTTTTCAGCAACCTTTACGGCCTTTTCCGGGACTTCGGAAACAATCTTTTCCAGTGCTTTCATATTCGTGATATGAATGATCAAAGGGTTATCAGACGGTCTTCCTTTTGCGGCATATATCTTCTTGGCCGCATCTTCATTCAATGCATCTGCTCCCAGACCATATACGGTCTCTGTGGGAAATGCAACCAGACCTCCTTCTTTTAAGATCCGTCCTGCTTCTCTTATAATATCTGTATTATTTTGATTTTTATCAATTTTTTCTAATATTGTTTTCATGATTGTTATTATACTACACTCTAGTTTTCCATACAAGCAAGGATTCCTTCTGCGATCGCTTCTGCAAGCTTCTCCTGATACTTTGGACTGACCAGCTTTGCGGCTTCTTCCGGGTTACTTAAGAATCCGCACTCTACAATGATCGTCGGTACTTCCGTCCGTTTCAGAAGATAATAGGTGTCATTCGCTTTTGCCTGTCTGGTATTCTCTTCATCTGCCTTCAGCAGTGCTTTCTGCATCACTTCGGCCATTCGCTTTCCCTCTTCCGAATGCGAATAATAGAAGACCTGCGCCCCGTGGATCTGCGCATCCTGATAGCTGTTCTGGTGGATACTGACCGCAGCCTGCGGCATCGTCTTATTGATCCGTTCCACTCTCGCTTTCATATCATGGATTTTTTTATTTCCTGCAGCCGGATCTCCAAGCATTACATCCTTTTCTCTTGTCATGACGACCTTCCATCCCTTTTTCTCCAGTCTCTCTTTTGTCTTTTTTGCAATTTCCAGATTTACATCCTTTTCTTTTGCCTGATTCACACCGATCTTTCCGGGATCCTCTCCGCCGTGTCCGCTGTCCAGGACAATACATGGATTCCTTCCTGTAACCCTTCCGCTTGATACCATTTCCTCCAGATGATTACTCATCATGATAAGTACCGCCAGCAGCAGCAATACTATTGCAAATTCTATTTTTTTCCACAAATAAAAATACCTCCTGCAATTCATATATTCTACTATATGACTGCAAGAGATATTTTATCTGTTATTCTGTTTGATTAATTGACATATTTCTGGATCAGATTCCAGATATCCGAACTTTCCTGTCCAAGAGACCACTCAGCTGTACCTGCAAGCTTATATTTCTTCATGAGTTTGAGCTTTGCTTCGATTGATTTGCTGTCTTCCAGCCAGATCTCGTATTTGGATCCGTCTGCTTCCCATGTGGCATAGTTCTGTCCGGCCTTCTTATCCCAGGTCGTATCAACTCCGGCCTGTTTGACGAGGGCCTGCGCATTATCCATACCATATGCATCACTCTCTACGGTTGTAGAATACTGTTCCGCATCCGTTCCTTTATCACTCTTCAGTTCTTCTTCCGTCTTCGGAGTCTCTTTCCACAGACGTGTAAAGAACGGAATACCGCTGATAACCTTCTCTGCCGGAACCTCTTTTAACGTCTCTGTGATTCCTTCTTTTACATAATTGTAAGAAGATACCGGACCTGCTTCAGGCGAACCTGCGTAATACTCATCATATCCCATGATCACTACATAATCTGCTACAATTCCCTGCTCTTTACGGTCATACTGTGTGTTAAAGCTCTTTGGAACATAGTTGTCCACCGACAACACCAGTCCGTTCTGTCTGCATTTTACCGATAATTCACGGATAAATTCAATATAATGTTCTCCGCACTTATCGGAAATCTTTTCGAAGTCTACATTGATACCATCAACGCCGACACGGAGTGCCTCTGCGATCAGCTGCGTGATCAGTGTCTCACGTCTGGATGTATAGCTGAGCAGTTCGTAAGATTCCTCCTCCGAACTGATGCCTCCGTCAAAATCCCTGACGGTCATCCACACTTCCACATTCTGCTTATGTGCATAACTTACATAATCTGCCGATGCGATAGAACTGATATTACCGTTCGTATCTGCCACATGGATCCATGTCGGAGCCAGTGTCGTAAGCCCTTTCGTCTGGGCGATCCTCTGTGCCACCGCATTGTTCGCATCCTGGTTCGTCACATTATGCCATGCCATATTGATCGTGTAATCTTTGCTGATATTGGAATAATCCTGCTCTTCAAACTTTCGGGTAATATTCTTCTTTTCTTCGTTCTTCAGAGCCTTGTTCTTTACATATCCGATCACACCGTCTGCTGTGCGTACTTTTTTCCAGTTCTGTTCACTCTCAACGACTGTTACTTCATCTTTTTTCTTAAGTTCCGCCAGCACAGGGCTCTTTACTCCGCCCTGATAACGCACCTGTGTATTCTTCTTCACAGTTGCAACATCCGTTTTTCCCCATTTTGTCCTGATCATAACATGATCCGGATTATTTGACACTTCATAATCAATATTCGTGTACTGCTGAACAAAATCCAATGCAATATATGCTGTGTTTCCTTCTGTTTTTAAAATAACGTAATCTTCGCTTTTCTTTTTTCTGGATATAGAGTAATCCTTACTGCCGACATCTACCGATATCATATCTTCCGGAAGCATATACAACAGAACATTTTCATTCGGATCCCAGTAGAACCGGCTGTTGATATAATCTCTTACAATATTATATGCAACATATACTTTTCCACCTTCCAGTTTTCCTTCTGCCTCCACGACTTTATTATCCACCGTGATACCAACCTGTCCATCCTTTTCTATCCCATAATATTTCTTCATATCATATTGTTCTTTTGATGGGCTGTAACGTTTCCACAAAATGATTCCTGCAATTGCTGCAATGATTAATATGATCAACAGGACAAATCGTATCATGCGTTGTCTCTTTCTTCTCCGCCGCATACGCGCACGCTCCGCCGGAGTTCTCTGTCTTCCTGACGAACGATTGTCTGACGGTCTTCTTCCCTGTGATTTTCCATATGTTCTTCGGTTGTCATATGTGCGGCTACTTCTTCCTCTGTCTTCCATGCTGCACCTCCTACAGGTCACATTATAACAAAACGTAAGATACACGTCATTATATTTCGACATTTTCCTTAAAACTTTCGTCTTAATCTGCGGGGTATTTACATATTTTTCCTGATTAAATTGCTATATTCTGGAAGCACAACTCTTTTACATCACCTTTGTCATTGAGCACATAATCTCTCATATATGCCTGATTTTCGCACATCGTATGTGCCTGTACAATCTGCATGGGGCTGGCTGGTATTCCATTGATCCTGAGGCTTATATTTTTCTTTTCATAGCCTGTCAGTTCCTGGAACATATTCTTCCATTCGTCATTGTCCCCCATGTTCCTTCCTCCTTTTTACCGGATGATAACTATGGATGTTGCGCATATCTGCAGCGAAGGAGATGCCCGTGATACAATGCTGTTTTTACGCAGCAACAAATTATGTTTCAACTGGAAATAGTCCCCGGCAATTAAATATTTTTCATATTATGTCAAAATTATACTGTGAAATGTCTGCCTGAAACGGCTGTGTAATCTGATTTGCTTTTGATAGATCCATCCCACCCGGAACGTGGAATTGAAATATAAATGCCTGGTACGGTGTTCTGTTCCGTCCCCAAAATTAAAATTCAAGAAATTCTCCCTTATTGGTTCTAACAACATAGTTATCAGGGAAAACTATCTTCCAGTAGCGTCATTATATCTGATAAAATTTGAAGAATCAAGTCTTTTTTTATTTTATTATTCCGTTTTGTTTATACTAAATTTATTGAACATCAAACATTTTCTATGATATACTATTTTAGAAGGAAGTGATGATTATGAAGATTGAAAAAATCAGTGACAACCAGATCCGTTGTACTTTGACACGCGCCGATCTGGCTGACCGTCAGTTACAGCTCAGTGAACTGGCATACGGAACCGAAAAAGCAAAATCACTTTTCCGCGATATGATGCAACAGGCAGCCTTCGAATTCGGATTCGAAGCAGAAGACATTCCTCTCATGATAGAGGCTATCCCTTCCGCCGATTCGATCGTGCTGATAATTACAAAAGTCGAGGATCCTGAGGAACTCGATACCAGATTTTCAAAATTTGCACCTTCTTCCATTGCTGATGCCAGGAAAAAGAATACTCCGGGCAAGCTGGAAGGAGCAGAAGGTTTACTCGATCTGCTCGGAAAGGTTCAGGAATCATTTGAAGCACAGGCAGCAAAGTCTGCCCCGGATACCGCATCCGCTTCCGGTGATGATACAGAAAAAAAGGATTCCGGTAACAATATCCGGCTCTTTTCTTTCCCTGTGATGGAGAATGTACTGAAAGCTGCCAGACTTCTGGCTCCGATGTACCACGGTTCCAATACTTTATACAAAGACGAACAGGAGGAGATGTATCTGCTGGCACTTGCCCAGTCCGATCACTCTGCCGCAGATTTCAACCGGATCTGCAATATGTTGTCTGAATACGGCGCTTTAGAAAAAGCGTCCGGCGCAACTTTCGCATTCCTGGAAGAACACTGCAAGACATTTCTTTCCGGAGATGCGGTTCAGCAGCTCGTCAATATTTAGCCGGAATCATGCTCCGGAATTGTCATAAAGATCTGCTGCCGGCAGTTCTTTACGAATAACTCACGAAAAAAACTCTACAGGAATCCTGTAGAGTTTTTTGTAGTTATTTTTATATTATGCCTGGCTTGCTTCCAGTGTTGCATTCAGTTTTGCAACTAAGAGGTCTGGATCAATTCCGTGTCCCATAGCGCCTTCTTCGATAGATTCCATCTGAGAATGTGGGCATCCGATGCATCCCATTCCTGCTTCCATCAGATCGTCAACAAGCTTTGGACATGTAGAATAATATTTGGAAAGCAGTTCACCAAATGTCATGTCTTTTGTAATCTGTGCCATCTTATCGCCTCCTTTTTATTTCAGTGTTTCCATTATAGTAGCTTTTTACCATTGTGTAAACATTTTCCGCAAATTTATTCTTAATATTTGACTACTCAAATGTCAATATGGATAACTCTTTTTTTCGACATTTCTTCATTTTTATAACAACTTTACAAAACGTGCGTTCTTTTTCTATCCCCGAATAATCCCCCGTTTTTCCCGATTTGGGTGTGGATAACGTGGATAACTTTGTGGAAATCCCCATTTTTCTACATTTTTTGCATTTTTTGATGTGGATAACTTTTTTCATGAATTTTTTTGCATTTTTTATTTTTTGCAGAAATATATCGATTTTTGTGGATTTTGTATATTGTGGATAACTTTCAATTTATGTGGATAGTGTGGATAAAAAAAGAACCGGGAAATTTTTCAGAATTCCTCCGGTCTCTTTTCTTATATCAGCTCTTATATCAGCCGTCTTACAGTCACAATATCCGTATAGGTTGCCGGCAGGATCCCGATTCCTTTTGCACTGTTGATCGCATTTACGATCTGCCCGTTTCCCATATAGATTCCTACATGGCCGTTATATAAGATAATGTCTCCCGCAACTGCCTGATCGTAACTTACCGCCGTTCCTGCATTCTCCATATCCCATGTCGTACGCGGAAGTGCGATTCCAAAATGTGCAAATACCGACTGTACGAATCCGGAACAATCTGCTCCGTTTGTGAGGCTCGTACCTCCCCATACATATGGATTTCCGATAAACTGACACGCATAGTCTACAATTGCCTGCCCGTTTCCCGCAGCCTGTTCCTTCTGTTTCTCCTGCTCCTCCTGAAGTCTTGCCGCCTCTTCTTCTCTCGATTCGGCATACGTAAATGCATCTTCTGCATTTCCCGTATCATTGTTCTGCACTAACTCTTCTGCTTTCTTCTGTGCCTCATTTCCTACCGTTATATATTTGGAATACACATACCCGGTCACATTTCCCGACTCAACCTTCGTCCATTCTCCCACAGGACCGGTGATCTTTGCCGCGTAATCCGGATATAGTTTTCCAACCCATTCGCTGTCTGTCGTTGGTTCACTTCTTATATAAAGAAATGACTGTACATTTGCGAATGCCATATCTGAATACTCACCCTTTTGTTCCGGTACAAGATGATCTTTTACCTGTATTGTCTTATCTGATGTGTAACAATCTTCCAGTATCTGCGTGCTTCCCGCCGCCGGTATATTCTGCGTATCATCTATGTCTGCAGCATGCACCGCCATTGGAAATGCTGTCATGATCCCAGTCATACTAACCAGGAGCAATCCTTTTTTAAGAACCGAATCCATAAACTCCCTCCTTTATGTTTTCTCTTCTTTCGTGATTGTTACAGAATTGTTACATATGTTACGTTTGTTATTATATCATCCAAATACACTTTGTCAAGTATTTCTTTTGTTTTCAAGCATCTTATATGATATCCCTCTATTTTTCATTCGTCTTGTTCTTTTATTTTATTACATTTTGTTACATTTATTCTCCCTTATTGACAAATGATATCAACAACATTATACTAAAGATATCAATCATAGTAATTATTATCGTTATTGAAAGGAGGATGTTATGGCTGCTTTAAAATATAGTAAACAGCGGGCCTCTATCAAAGAATATTTATTGCACACAACCGCACATCCTACGGCTGATACCGTATATCTTCATATAAAAGAAGAATTCCCAAATATCAGCCTTGGAACCGTCTACCGCAACCTGAATCTGCTTGCTGACATCGGTGAAGCACTCCGGATTCCGACACCTGCCGGCGGTGACCGTTTTGATGGACGCTGCGAACCTCATTACCATGTAGTATGCACGAATTGCGGAAAAGTATTCGATCTGGAAATGGATGATTCTTATATCCAGAAGATCAACGAAGATGCCAATGCATGTTTTGATGGAATCATCGAATCTCACACTACACTTTTCCATGGTCTTTGTGCCGAATGTGCAAAGAAAATGAATGAGAATAAATAATAAAATTTATCAAAAACTAATTGACAAAACGATAATATCGTGCTAAATTAATATCAGTAACAATTACTAATATTAATTTCAATAAATCAAAAATCATTTCAAAGAAAAGGAGAACAATATTATGAAAAAATTTGTATGTACAGTATGCGGATATGTTCACGAAGGAGATGCTGCACCGGCTGAATGTCCAATCTGCCACGCACCGGCTGATAAGTTCAAAGAACAGACAGGTGAAAGAGAATGGGCTGCAGAGCACGTTGTAGGTGTTGCAAAAGGTGTCAGCGAAGATATCTTAGCTGATTTAAGAGCAAACTTTGAAGGAGAATGTTCAGAAGTTGGTATGTATCTTGCAATGGCAAGAGTTGCCCACAGAGAAGGTTATCCGGAAGTAGGATTATACTACGAAAAAGCTGCATGGGAAGAAGCTGAGCACGCTGCTAAATTCGCAGAGCTTCTTGGCGAAGTTGTTACAGACAGCACAAAGAAGAACCTTGAGATGCGTGTAGATGCCGAGAACGGAGCTACAGCTGGTAAGTTCGACCTTGCAAAACGTGCAAAAGCTGCTGATCTGGATGCAATCCATGACACTGTTCACGAGATGGCTAAAGATGAAGCCCGTCACGGAAGAGCTTTCGAAGGACTTCTTAAGAGATATTTCGGATAAGAATAACGGATTCAGATATCAGAAGAGCGGATACACCACTTACGGCGTATCCGCTCTTTTTGTTCCATTCATTATTTTTATCCACTATCTGGCTCTATGCCATGCGCACATAGATCTTTTTCACTGGCTGGTACAGAACCGCAATTGCGATCACCATAAAGACTGCATTGATCACCGTAGCCGGGAGTGATGTAAATGCTCCCACTGCAGCCGCTGCGAATCCACTTCCCATGATCATCATAGATATGGTTCCCATAATAAATTCCATGATCACGTTGATGCATCCGTAAACCACAGCACAGATCATAGCTGCTCCGTATTCTTTCTTTTTATCACCGGCCGTCTTTTTCTTCAGCATCACAAAGAGTGCTCCGACGATCAGACACTTCAGCGCCGTCTCAACGAAAGTCTTTGGTGCATCCTGCATATATCCGTTTAACATATCAAAGATGGTAAGTCCCAGTGTTCCGGATACGGCTCCTCTCTTTCCTCCCTGGAGTAATAATCCCATCACGACAAATATATGTCCGAAATGAAGAAACGGTGTTCCGACTGCTGCCGGAAGCGGAATCCTGAAAGACTGAATCCCGAGAAATGTAATTGCTGTAAAGAATGCCGTGATCACCAGATTCTTCACCTTATCATTATGCATTGTCTTTCCTGTAGCTGTATTTGTACTCATTGTACTCTTCCTTCCTGCTGTAATATATAAAGAAAAATAAATTCTGCTGAATATATTAGCACGATAGTGGACATGTCCAAACAGCCAGTTGCAACATTTCCATGCAGGCCAGTTTATTTTTCACACCAAAGGAAGTCATACCCTCTTAATCTTATATCTTTTAATTCCATCTTTTCACTCGTCAACAGATTACGATATACTCCATCTTCCTGCATCCACGCTGTCTTCTCCCGATCGCTAAAGTTGAATATTCCAAAAAATCTTCTTCCCTTATATTCACGTAATATGCAAAGGATACTGTCATCATGCACATCGTATGTATACACATCTACATCTTTATCAAATGTTATTTCCTGTCTGCGGATCTTTTCCAGCCGGTCAAGAGTCCGGAAGATACTTCCCTGAACGGTTGTGAGATCATTCTTATTCTCTGCAAGCTCCCAGCGAAGCTTACCACGATGGATATATCTTGAATCTGTACATTTTGCAGGATCTTCTTTATAACTATAGTCGTTCACCTGCCCCAGTTCATCGCCGCTGTATAACATCGGGATACCCGACTGTGTCAACATATATGCATGCAGCATAAGATCTTCCCTGACCGCAGTTTCCATCGCTTCTTTGTTTTGTTCAAATCCAGCTTTTTCAATTCCACACATAGATGCAGTTGTCCCACAGAAACGTGCATCCTGTGTTACCGGATCATCATTATACAATTCTCCGCGACTTACACTGCCCGCTATTTTTCCCGTAAAATAATCATTCAGGTAACGCTTATGTGGGATTTCTTCCATTCCCCACTGTTTCAGGGTCTCATAATCCAACCCCCATCCGATATCATCATGACAGCGCAGATAGTTTAAAAATACATACTGTTTCGGCAGGTGATTCAGAATATCCATCTGTTTTTTCAACAATCGGATATCTTGTGTCGCTATGCTGTTCCAGGTCGTTGCCATAGTCGTCACATTATAAAGCATATGACATTCCGGTTTTTCTACCGACCCAAAATACGGCACTACTTTTTCCGGTTCCATTACAACCTCACCAAGAAGTAATACGCTCGGACATACAATTTCTGCAATCATACGCATCATACGGACGATAGTATGTACCTGTTTGAGATTTCTGCAGGTGGTTCCTATTTCTTTCCAGATATATGGCACTGCATCAATTCTTACAATATCTATTCCCTGATTTGTCAGATACAGGAAGTTATACATCATCTCGTTAAACACTCTCGGATTGCGGTAATTCAGATCCCACTGATACGGATAAAATGTTGTCATTACATAATGGCCGTTTTCCGGAAGATATGTAAAGTTTCCAGGAGCTGTTGTCGGAAATACCTGTGGTACTGTCTCCTCGTATTTCTCCGGCACCTCATTATTATCATAGAAGAAATACCGGCTCATATACTCTCCTTCGCCGACTCTTGCCCGTTTCGCCCATTCATGATCTTCTGACGTATGATTCATGACAAAATCCATACACACATTGATATCTTCCTCATGACACTTTTCTGCCAGTTCTGCAAGATCTTTCATCGTACCGAGATCCGGACGTACCTTACGGAAATCTGCCACTGCATAACCGCCGTCAGATCTTCCTTTTGGCGTATCCAGGAAAGGCATAAGATGAAGACAATTAATGTTGCATTCTTTCAGATACGGAATTTTTTCTTTTACACCTTGCATATTTCCCGCAAAATTGTCTATATAAAGCATCATACCAAGCATATCTTTTCTGTGATACCAGCCGGCTTCCTTCTCTCTTTTCGCATCTCTTTCTTTCAGTTTGATACTCCGGTGTCTGTAATACTCATACATCTTGGAACACAGTTCCGCGAACATATCATCATTCTGATAAAGTTCCATGTAAAGCCACCTGAGCTCATCATGATGTTTCTCTAACCTATATTGAAAAATACTATTATTTTTTTCTACTTTTTTTCCCATTTTTATACTCTACTCTTCTGCTGTCAGATGCATCTGGTATGCCTTGAATTCTCCCATTTCCACAGGCATCGGAATTCCTGCTTCCATAAGTGCTGCACCATTATATATTTTTCCTGTTTCCGTGTCACGATAGATTGCGCTGCATTTCAATCCTTGAAGCTTTACATAATTCACGGTCATATTTCCATGAATTTCCTGCAGTACGACATTCAGAAGAACTTCTTTCTGATCTTCGGATACAAATGCCCATGCTGCATATTCCTCCCTTGCAGGATCAGACAGCCGGTAGTACAGTCCCGTCTGGATCAGTGGTGCGAACTTCCGGTATTCTTCTACCTGTAACCGGATCTCCTGCTTCTCTTCTTCGGAAAGTTTTCCAAGATTCAATTCATATCCGAATGTTCCGGCCATTGCCACTACACCTCTGGTATGCAGAGATGTGATCCTTCCGGTCTGATGATTCGGCACTGCTGATACGTGTGACCCCACTGCGGACACCGGATAACCGAATGAAGTACCATATTGGATCTGCAGTCTGTCCAATGCATCTGTATTATCACTGCACCAGATCTGCGGTGTATAATACATCATTCCGGCATCAAATCTTCCACCGCCGCCACTGCATCCTTCGATCAGCAGATCCGGATATCTTGTCACAATCCTTTCCAGAAAATCATATAATCCAAGAACGTAATCATACATGACCCTTCCCTGATCTTCGGTTCCTCTTGAGAACACATCCATCAGGCTCCGGTTCATATCCCATTTCACGTACTCAATATTTCCCTGATCCAGGACTTTACAGATCTGGTCAAATATATGATCTACAACTTCTTTTCTTGAGAAATCCAACACCAGTTGATTTCTTGCATGAACCGGATTTCTTCCCGGAATAGTAAGTGCCCAGTCCGGATGTTCTCTATACAGATTACTGTCTTCCGAGATCATCTCCGGCTCCACCCAGATTCCGAATTTTACACCCAGGTCATTGATCTTCTTTATCAGATCTCCCAGTGTTCCCCCAAGCTTTTTCTCATTGACAAACCAGTCCCCGAGACCGCTGTTATCGTCATCACGTTTTCCAAACCATCCGTCATCCAGCACCAGCATATCAATGCCTGCATTCTTTGCCTCTTTTGCCAGTTCATATAAGGTGTCACCATCAAAATCAAAGTAAGCAGCTTCCCAGCTGTTCACCAGAACCGGACGGATACTTTCTTTGTACTTTCCTCTGCAGATATGCTGTCTGATACATCTGTGCAGATTCTGCGAAAGAAGGTTCATTCCACTTCCGGAAAAAGTAAGAAGCACCTCCGGTGTATAGAATATTTCTCCTTCTGCCAGCGGATACGAGAACATCTCATCCTGCAGTCCCATAAGCGCACGTGTCTGTCCAAACTGATCTTTCAATGTCTCACCTTTGAAATTTCCACTATATACGAAAGACATCGCATAACAATTTCCATACTGATCCGTCGTATGCTCATCCGCAAGGATCATCATCGGATTATACTGATGGCTTGAAGTTCCTCTCACACTTCCGATCACATGACTTCCATGTGTGACCGGCTCTCTCTGCAGCCTTCTCTCCATTGCATGTCTTCCGTAAAATGTCAGAAGATCATATTTCCCCTGAACAAAATCCAGACATGCAGACTGCGCTTTCCTGATAAATATCTTTCCTTCGCCACGATAAACGATCTTCTCACTTCTTGTGATCACATCATAATCAGGAAGCACACCATACTGCAATGTAACTTCTACGCCTGTAACCGCATCTTCCATTACGATCTCCAGTGTCTGGCTCTCCGTCTCATCCGCATAGACTGCCGGAAGCCCCGGAATCTTGTATTTTCCATTGAAAATGTGATGCGAACGGTAACGCAGGTCACACGCTGTGCTTCCATCTGCATTTTCGATGATCAGTGCCGTGCTTCTGTAATCTCCGGTTCCATAGGAAGGATACTCCTGCGGAAGTGCATCCATAGAATATGTTCTGTCATCCCCTGCATCAAACGGATTTCCAGAGAATCCCCTGTCATAATACGTCAGCAGATAATCCATGCAGCTTCCATCTGTTTTCTTTCCATAATACAGGTGCAGGAGGAACCCATAAGGGTCCACCTGCATCTGATACGTTGTATTCTTTGTCTGTATTGTAAATGTCCTGTCTGATTTACTGTAAACAATTCCCATCTTTCAGTCTCCTTTTTTGTGTCTTTGGTCCGATTTGTATTTTCTTTATTTTACAGCTCCATTTACCACACCGTTCAAGATATGTTTCTGACAGATCAGATAGAAGATCAGGATCGGCAGAAGTGCCAACAGGTAAGAGGCAAATGCCAGGTTATAGTTCGTTCCAAACTGTGTCTGGAAATTAAGCTGTGCCAGCGGCAGTGTGTTCTTTCCTGTGCCTGACATAATAACCAATGGTGTCATAACATCGTTCCATGTTCCAAGTGCTGTCAGAACCGCAACCGTTGCATGCATTGGTTTCATGATTGGAAAGATGATCTTCCAATAAGTTGTCCATGTACTTGCTCCATCCACGCATGCTGCCTCTTCCAGCGCTCTTGGAATGTTTGTCAGATATCCGGAATACAGCAGCACATTCATCGGCATATAAAATACCAGATATAAGATGATCACTCCGGCTCTGTTCGCAAGTCCCATCTGCGCTGTCTGTTTTACGACCGGCATCATCAGGATTGCAAAAGGTACGAACATACCACTGACAACATAAAAATAAATAAACTTATAAAATTTACTATGTGCCTTATTTCTTGCAATTGCATATCCAAGCAGTGAATGGATCAGCATTGCAAGCACTACCGTCACAACTGTGATCAGCAAACTGTTTCCCAATGAGTTCCAGAAATCAGTCACTTTCATCGCCTCTGTAAAATTACTCAGACTGAAATGCTTTGGAAGCGATAAGATTCCTGCGATATCATTCGTCATTTCGGAAGGTTTCTTCAGCGCAATGACAACAGTCATATATAATGGAAATATTACAGTGATCAGCCCTGCGATCAAAAGAATCGTTACAGGCCAGTTTATTCTTTCTTTCCCAACTTTTTTCATTACAACTGTTCCTCCTTCTTACCGGTGATAGTCAACTGCATTACTGAAATCACTACAATCACAATAAAGAAAATAACTGCATTTGCACTTTGGAATCCAAACTGTCCGCCACTCATTCCGTTATTATAGATCAGATATGAGATGGATTCTGTACTCTGGGCAGGACCTCCTTTTGTCAATGCCATGATCTGATCAAATACCATCAGGAAGTTTTTCACACTCAGAACCATATTAATAGAGAAAAATGGAATGATCAGTGGAAATGTCAGGTTCCTGAACTTCTTCCATCCTGTGGCGCCATCAATGGCACCTGCTTCATATACATCCTCCGGAACGGTCTGAAGTCCCGAAATATAAATGATTGTGTTCATTGCTATCGACTGCCATGCACACACGATCACAATCGCGATCCACGCAAGATTTGTATTCGAAAGCATACTGGAACTAAATGTCTTACTTCCGATCATTTTTCCAAATACAGGGAGGATATACGTAAAGAAATAGTTGAAAATATATCCTACCACCAGTGCTCCCAGTACATTCGGGATAAAATATGCACCTCTGAGTGCGCTTTTGAACTTAATCTTACTATTTAGTCCGAGTGCCAGCAAAAGACTCAATACATTTGTCAAAATTGTCGCCGCAATTGCCAGCTTAAATGTAAAGATATATGAGCCTCCGACTCTGGAATCGGTAAACAGATCTTTATAATTACGAAGCCCTACCCAGTCGTAATTTCCGTATCCTTTAAAATTGGTAAAACTGTAGATGACACCTTTGATCAGCGGCAGCGTATTGAAGCAGAAAAATAATGCAACAATCGGAATCGTGATCAGAAGAAATGTCCGCTTTCTATCATTTAATTTATTCTTTTTCATCGTACTAACTCCTTGAACTTCCGTATTACCAGTAACTTATCTGTCTTAGTCATTATGCGATTTTTCGTAATCTTCCACTTTACGGATAATATCACGATTATATCTTACCCAGTCTGTATCAAATTTCTTAAGAAATGCCTTGCTGTCTTTTTTCATCAGGAATGTCTGGATCTGTGCGTCTACCGCCATTTCCGATGGATAATAATGATCCTGGTAGTCAGACATTTTTCCTTCTTTTATATATTCTGTCATTCCTTCAAGGGTTGATGGCAGTTCAAAATCTCCCTCTTTACAAGGAACCGCCTTCTGCGCATCCAGATATGCCTGTACATTCTCATCTTCCAGGAGAAAATCTAACACTTCATATGCTGCCTCTTTATTTTTGCAGTCTTGCATTACGCAGAACTGAAGATCTATTCCTGAGTTCAACTTATTTTCTTCTTTGTTATTACTTGCCGGCATTACAAATGAATCAATCTCCATATCCGGATTCACCGTCTGGATCTGTGGAATTGCATAACTTCCGATCGTATACATTGCGGATTCACCTTTTGCAAACGCCGTACATGCCCCATTGTAATCATATGCAAATGGGTCATCCGGTCCATATGGAAGCAGCTCCAGCATACGTTCTGCCACTTCTTTATATTCCTTCGAAAATGTTGTCTTTCCTCGGTTCACCTGTGCACACACATCTGCGGGTGCAAGATCTACTGCAACCGCATTCCACGGTGCAAGACAAGTCCATGTATCTTTAAATCCAAAATAAAATGGCTGGATTCCTGCATTCTGTATCTCCTGACACAGACTCATAAGTTCATCCCATGTAGTTGGTATTTTCCATCCATGTTCTTCGAACATTTCCTTGTTGTAAAGAATTCCTGCTGCATTTGCAACGTATGGCACCGCATAAGTTCCTTTTTCCGGAACAAATTCCAGATTTTTATCAATTTCTTTGTATGCCTCTTTAATATTTTCCAGACCTTTATAGTCGGAAATATCCATCAACATGTCAGAATCGATAAAGTTTGAATAGTTCACGTCTCCTCCGATTCCAATAATATCCGGATTATCCTCCCGGATAAATCTCGTCTTCAAAACAGTCATTGCATCATTCGGAGATTCAATTGTAAGATGAATATCATCATGTGTACGGTTGAATTCTTCTTCTATTTTCTCAAATGTTTTTACTGCTTCCGGCTTATACTGCACAAGTTCTATTTCTGTCTTTCCTGTCTTCTCTTTCTGCCCGCATCCCTGCAGTGTCATAGCCCCAGCCATCGTAAGAACCAGTCCGGCACTTACCAGTTTCCTGTACTTCCTATGCATGTTTTCAACTCCTTTTGCTCCGTTCCTTCCTGATTTTGAACCTTTCCCGGGATATTTTCTTGTTTTCATCGTCAGGTTTTTTTCATTTCTTATTTACAATTGAATTATAACATACCATTATGCGTCTATAAATATCATTATATTATATGTTTTATTGCAAAATGCAGTTTTTTCCGTTATATATTGAAGTTATCTAGCATTTTGGTATATACTGTTTTAAAAAGGAGGATTCCTATGAGTGATCTTTTATTTTCTGTTTTCCCAAATGTAAATTTTGTCGATATCGGACTTTATCAGTATGGCTGGGAACAATGTGAGCCTTCCCATTCTTTCGGGCCTGCCGCCAGAAACCATTATATCTTTCACTATGTGATATCCGGAACCGGAACTTTAATGGCCGACGATTCTTCCGGCAATACAATAAAATATCAGGTGAAAAGCGGACAGGGCTTTATGCTATTTCCTAATCAGATCAATACTTACATCGCAGATCAGGATCTCCCATGGGAATATACCTGGATTGAATTTGACGGACTCCGTGCCAAAGAGATTGTCTCTACTGCAGGACTCAGTCCGGATCATCCGGTCTATCATGCGGGGGCGAAAGATCTTCGTAATGAAATGATGAACGAAATGTTATATATTGCCAGACATTCCGGTTCCGGCTCCGAATCACCGTTCCATATGATCGGACATTTGTATCTCTTTTTGGATTATTTCATGCGTTCTGCTGCTACAGTGCGCATGAACCAGAGCGGGAAGATCAGAGATTTTTACATCAAAGAAGCATTATCTTATATTGAGCAAAATTTTCAAAACAATATTACCATTGAAGACATTGCTTCTTTCTGTGGTCTGAACCGGAGTTATTTCGGAAAGATTTTTCACGACTCCATCGGAAAATCTCCTCAGGAATTCCTGATCAGTTACCGCATGACGAAGGCTGCAGAACTTCTGAAACTGACCTCTTTATCCATTGCAGATATTGGAAATGCTGTCGGATATCCGAATCAGTTACATTTTTCAAGAGCATTCAAGAATACCTATGGAACTTCTCCAAGAAGCTGGCGCAATGAAAATAAATTAGAACCTGATATGTAAAAAAATCAAGCAGAAAAGAATTATTTTGATTTTAAAAATATTTTCCTTTTCTGCTTGATTTTTTTCTTTTTCTGGTATAATATACACATATAGCAAACATAGTATTAAAAACTACATGTCATATTTTCGACATTCAGGAGGTGCATGACTATGGCAGAGCAGTTAAAAGAACACATTAAAGATCCGGGAAGTGCGATCACACATTTTATCGGAATGCTGATGGCAATATTCGCAGCAATTCCTTTGCTTTTAAAAGCAGCGCGCGAACCAAGTAAGATTTACATCATCGCAATTGCTGTGTATGCGGCAAGTCTGATCTTACTGTATGCAGCAAGCACAACTTACCATACATTCGATAAATCAAAAAAAGTAAATACCATTCTTAAAAAGATCGATCACATGATGATCAGCGTTCTCATCGCAGGAAGCTACACTCCGATCTGCCTGTTAGTACTTGGCGGCAGGACCGGGATTATCCTTCTTGCGATCGTATGGTCATTTGCCATCGCAGGAATCCTGATCAAAGCATTCTGGGTATACTGTCCGAAATGGGTTTCCTCCGTGCTTTATATCGGCATGGGCTGGACCTGCGTACTGGCATTTACACAATTGCTGAATTCCTTAAGCCCGGCGG
Organism: uncultured Dorea sp.; assembly: GCA_934309195.1. Lineage (GTDB taxonomy): Bacteria > Bacillota > Clostridia > Lachnospirales > Lachnospiraceae > Dorea_A. The sequence continues at coordinate 27,796 of CAKRCY010000004.1, read as the reverse complement.
CTTTCGGATGGCTGCTGGCCGGTGGTATCATCTACACCGTTGGCGGTGTGATCTATGCGTTGAAGCTTCCGATCTTTAACAGTAAGCACAAATATTTTGGAAGCCATGAGATCTTTCATCTGTTTGTGATGGCCGGAAGTGCATGCCACTTTGTGGTGATGTATGCTTTTGTACTTTAATAAAATCCATATGAAAAAAGCTGCCAGTGGCAGCTTTTTTCACTTAATATCATTTATTTTTACTTATTCTGCGAGAGCTTTTGCTTCTTCCGTAAGCTTCTGAATCTTATCAAATTCTCCGGCTTCTACCATATCTCCCTTTACCATCCAGCTTCCGCCGCAGCAAAGGATCTTATCACATGCCAGATACTCTTTCAGGTTCTTTGTATTGATTCCACCTGTCGGCATGAATTTTAACATGTTATACGGTGCTGCCATTGCCTTGATCATAGTAAGTCCGCCTGCCTGTTCTGCCGGGAAGAATTTCACGACTTTCAGACCGCGCTTTACTGCCTGTGCCACTTCCGACGGTGAGATACATCCCGGAAATACCGGAATATTTTTTTCAATACAGTAATCTACGATCTCCGGATCGAATCCCGGGCTTACGATGAATTTTGCACCTGCTTCTACTGCCCTGTCTACCTGTTCTGTTGTAAGAACGGTTCCTGCTCCGACCAGCATGTCCGGATATGCTTCTGTCATAATACGGATAGACTCTGCTGCCGCATCTGTACGGAATGTCACTTCCGCACATGGAAGTCCGCCTTCTACCAGCGCTTTGGCTAACGGTGCCGCATCTTTCACATTATTCAGAACAACAACGGGTACCACTTTTAATTCTGCAAATCTTTCTTCTATTGATTTCATTCTTTCCACCTGTCTTTTCCTGCTATTGAATCGTTTCTATCGTTATCTTTTTATATCAAAGTTCATGTTCATGACGTGGCGTATCAATGACACATCATCGGTAATATTGCCGTCACCATGAAGCGTATGCTTGATCGCACTTGCTGCCACTGCAAAATTCGCAGTCTCGTCCGGCTCATATCCATTCATCAGTGCATAGATGATTCCGCTGACAAATGCATCTCCGCCGCCTACTCTGTCCAGAATATTGAAAGTCAGTGTTCTGCTCTCATATGTCTGTCCGTCGTACCACAGATATGCTTTCAGACTGTTTTCACTGCAGCTTGGTGAATAACGCACATGTCTGGCGATACATTTGATATTCGGATAGCGTTCCACAAATTTTCGGAACACCAGATCCTGTTCTTCGCGGTCCGGCTGAAATGGAATATCATCTTTTACATCACCTTTTCCGTGATCGTTCTCATCTTTCCACAGATGATAAGGCTCAATCCCCATCAGTACATCTACATATGGAAGACACTCTGTACAGAAATCTCTCGCTTCCTCCCAGCTCCATAAGGTACTTCTGAAGTTACCGTCAAAGCTGACGGTCATTCCTTTTTCTTTTGCGATCTTCAGGCTGTCCATAACCAGCTGACGGCATGATCCGCCAAGCGCCGGTGTGATCCCGCCAAGATGCAGCCAGGTATATCCCTCTAACACTTTTTCCAGATCTGTTTTTGAAAAATCATATTCATCAAATGCACTGTGTTTTCTGTCATAGATTACTTTACTCGGACGGATTCCATATCCGCTCTCCAGATAGTATGTTCCAAGACGGTGTGTCGGTGTCTCCTCCGGTGTACTGAAGATCACCGGTGAGCAGTGTACATCGTTACTTCTGAGCATACGGACTGCACTTTTTCCAAGGCTGTTATCCGGTACTACTGTAAAAAATGAACTGTCGATTCCGAGATTTGCCAGAGATACTGCTATATTCGCTTCGCTTCCTCCATAGATTGCTTCGAAACATGTTGCATTCCGGAGTTTTTCACATTCCGGAGGTGTGAGACGGAGCATGATCTCTCCCATTGTGAGAAATCTTTCTGTTTTCGTTGCTTTTTGTTCCATCTTTTTCTTTCCTTTTTTATCTTTACTCTTCTGCTTTGTAACGGTTTTATGTTCAGTCCCGAATATTAATATTCAAGATATGCACCTTTCATCGGGCTTGTCGCATGCTGGCTGAACATACGGAGTACACCTTTTTTATATTTTGGTTCTCTTGGTGTCCAGTTCTTGCGGCGTTCTTCCAGAACCTTGTCGATCTCTTCCATTGACTTACGTTCTCCTGCGATTCCGATGATGTTGAGTTTTCTTTCCATAACATCGATCTCGATCAGGTCGCCTTCTTCTACTAATGCGATCGGGCCTCCGTCAACCGCTTCCGGACTGCAGTGTCCGATTACCGGTCCGGTAGATGCTCCGGAGAAACGTCCGTCAGTGATCAGCGCAATACTCTTTCCTAATTCTTTATCACTGCTGATAGCCTCTGATGTATAGAACATCTCCGGCATACCGCTTCCCTTTGGTCCTTCATAACGGATGAAGACAGCATCACCTTTCTGCACTTTGTGTTTTAATACCGCATCCAGACATTCTTCCTCACTGTCAAATGGTCTGGCTCTTAATACAGACTTGAACATCTCTTTCGGGCAGGCTGTATGTTTGATCACAGCTCCTTCCGGTGCAAGATTTCCTCTCAGTACAGCGATACTTCCATCTGTTCCGATTGCTTTATCGTATGGGCGGATAACGTCTTCTTTTGTCACCTGTACGTTGTAACGTTTGTTGAACTCCTGAAGCCATTTATCACATTTCTCATAAAATCCGTTCTGTTTTAATTCTTCCAGGTTTTCACCCAGTGTCTTTCCTGTCACAGTCATCACATCCAGATGCAGGTGCTCTTTGATCTCTTCCATGATCGCCGGCACGCCACCTGCATAATAGAAGCACTCAGCAGGCCATTTTCCTGCAGGACGGATGTCCAGAAGATATCTTGCATTACGGTGTAATCTATCAAATGTATCACCTGTGATCTCGATTCCAAATTCATGTGCAATGGCTGGAAGATGCAACATACAGTTCGTACTTCCGGAAATTGCCGCATGTACCAGAATTGCATTTTCAAAACTGTCCATAGTCACGATATCTGATGGAAGCATATGTTCCATAGTTGCAAGTTTTACAGCCTGACGGCCTGCCTCTCTGGCAAATTCCAGGAGATCCGGACTTGTTGCCGGCATCAGTGCGCTTCCCGGAAGTGCAAGTCCCAATGCCTCTGCCATGATCTGTAATGTCGATGCTGTACCGATGAATGAGCATGCTCCGCAGCTTGGGCAGGCATTGCATTTTGCCCAGTCCAGCTTCTCCTGATCGATCTCTCCACGTTCATACTTTGCACTGTACATTCCGAGCTGCTCTAATGTAAGCATCTCCGGTCCGGCATTCATCGTTCCACCCGGAACAAAAACAGATGGAATGTTCACACGTGCAAGTCCCATGAGATTTCCCGGTACTCCTTTATCACAGCTTGAAAGATATACACCGGCATCGAATGGTGTTGCATTTGCATGGATCTCGATCATATTTGTGATCATTTCACGGCTTGCCAGACTATAGTTGATTCCGTCTGTTCCCTGGCTCTCTCCGTCACAGATATCTGTACAGAAATAACGTGCTCCGTATCCGCCGGCCTCTTCTACGCCTTTTCTTACTTCTTCCACTAATATATTCAGATGTCCGCTTCCCGGATGGCTGTCACCATAAGTGCTTTCGATCATAACCTGCGGCTTACTTAAGTCTTCTTTTTTCCATCCTGTTCCGATACGGAGCGGATCTAATTCCGGTGCTAATTTTCTCATTTCCTGACTTTTTAATTCCATCTTATATTTCCTCCTGTTTTACTGGTCTTTTATCATATTTCCTACGTTTCTTATGAAACAACGAACCATACGATAGTTGCTCCGATAATTCCTACTAATCCGACAATTGTCTCCATTACTGTCCATGTCTTCAGGTTGGTCTTTTCATCTACTTCAAATAATGACTTTGAGAGCCAGAATCCTGAATCATTGACATGGCTGAATGCAGTTCCTCCTGCTGCGATCGCAATCGTAAGGGTTGCCAGCTGAAGCTGCGACAGGTCTGCTACCATCGGCATAGATGCAATAATACCTGCTGCCATTGTCATGGATACAGTCGCAGATCCCACCGATACCCTGACTACTGCTGCTACAAGGAATGCAACCAGAACCATTGGAAGCGGTAAGCCTCCGACAAAGTTTCCGAACAATTCTCCGATTCCTGTATTCTGAAGGATAAATCTTAACATTCCTCCACCAGAGATCAGAAGAATAATATTTCCACAGGAATGTAATGAATTCGTCATAACATTCGTGATTTCAACAATACTGAATCCACCTGGCAGGCCAAGGAATAACATGGCACATATTGTGGAGAGCAATAATGCAATTACCGGTGTTCCCAAGAATTCCAATACCGGTTGTGCCGGTTTCATAAATGGAATAATTGATGATAATGTATTTAAAATTATCAGGAACAGCGGGAGAAGAATGATACAGACGATCAGACAGAAATTCGGTCTTTTTCCCGTACTTTTCTGCTGTGCTTCTTTTTCATTCTCCAGATAAGAACTTGGTACCGAACAGTCAAATTTCTTGCCGGCATATCGTCCAAATACTGGTCCTGCCAGGATCATAGCCGGAATACCGATGATGATTCCGAGCATAATTACATAACTCAGTTCCACATTCAGCATCTCTGCTACCAGAACCGGTCCTGGTGTCGGTGGAACAAATGCATGTCCGATTGCCAGACCTGCAAGGAGTGGAATCGAATAACAAAATACAGATTTTTTCGTTTTACGTGCAATTCCGAATGCAACCGGAATAAGGATCAGAAGTCCTGATTCAAAGAATACCGGCATACCTACGATCAATCCTGTAATTCCCAGTGCCCACGGTGCTTTCTTTTCACCAAATACCTTTAACAGCGTATCTGCAATAACTTCCACACCACCGGACACCTGCAGGATCGCTCCGAACATGGAACCAAGTCCGATCAGTATCGCAATGGTCTGCAGCGTAGTTCCTACACCTTCCGCCAGTGTATCTGTAATCATACTAAATGGCATCCCCGCTACCAGTGCGATGATCAACGCTGATGACATAATCGCAATGAACGGTTGTATCTTCACTTTAATAATCAAAAATAACAATACAGCAAATCCCAGAAGAGCTCCTATGATCAGCCGTTCTGGAGAAGCAGTAAAATCACTCATTGTTCTTCCTCCTGAAATATCTTTTTTCTCTTTTTCTTACTTATTTTATTCTGTTCTTATTCTGTTACATCCGGCGCCTCTGTTGAATGTGACTACAATATAACAACCGCTTGTTTTTGATTCAATACATATGATGTATATAATTCGATTTGTACATAATACGCAAAACAGGCAGTGATTTTTGTTCTGATCACTGCCTGTTTTTGTCTATTATTACTATATTCACTTGTGAGACGTTTTTCTGTTATTATAAACGTCAGACGTATCTTTTCACTGATTTTTCTGCTTTCTTCTTTCTTCCAGAAGTTCCATGATCACCTGCCTGTTGTATGTCAGATGCATATTCATCGCACACTTGGCTCCGACCGCATCTCTGTGCTCAATCGCGGTCACAATTGCCCTGTGTGTCTCCAGTGTCTCCCTCATAAGACTCCTGTATGTAATATTGGCAAATGTCACAACCGAAGTATTAATAACCGGGATCAGTTTCTCCACTACAATGTTGCTGCTCAGCTTTGCCAGATAGCTGTGGAATTCTATATCTTTGTAAATGTGGTCGTGTCCCTGCTTATACAACATTTCCACCTCATCACACAGCATCCGCAAATGCTCTATCTGCTCTTTCGTTGCTTTCCTGCAGGCCCATGTAACGATCTCCGGTTCTATCATCAGGCGGACATCGAAGAGATCCAGTGCCAGCCGGTACCGGTCTTTGATCTGCCCGAACCCCAGTATATCATTTTCCATATCTACGGTACTGATCACATAGGTACCGTCTCCACGCCGTACTTCCAGTATTCCTCTGCTTACCAGTCCTTTTACGGCTTCTCTTACCGTGCTGCGGCCGACCTTGAAAAATTCCGCGAGTTCGAATTCATTCGGGATCTTCTCTCCGATCTCGATCTGCTTATCCAGAATATATTTCATCAGACGGTCTTCTGTTTTCTGTCCCAGAGTTTTCTTCACTTCCACTTTCTTTTGATACATGTCCGCTCCTTATCCACACTCTTTTTCACATAAGTTTCCGTTTCCTTTGATCAGCAGTTCCTTTTCTCTGCGTGTCAGCTGTTTGATCGCATATTCCCGGCTCATCGCCTCATTCTTCGTCTCATGTTCTTCGTAATACACAAGTTTCACCGGTCTTCTGGTCTTCGTGTATTTCGCACCTTTTCCACTGTTATGTGCTTTTATCCTCTTATCCAGATCATTGGTCCAGCCTGTATATAACGTACTGTCTGCACATTTTATGATATAGGTATAATTCATGTAGTTGTCCCCACTTATCCACAATCGGTCTGATTTTTCCTGTAATAATCCACTTTATTTTATCCGTTATCCCACGGAAAGTCAATTTTATCCACCCCAAAAGAAGGACAGAGATTTCCGGGAATCCCTGTCCTTTTCTTTTAATCCTGATCCGCTGTATACTCCACCGGGTTCACCGGCTGTCCGTTTTTGCGCATCTCAAAATATACATTGCAGCCTTCTTTGCTGTAATACTTCGTCGGCTGGCTCACATAGCCAAGCACGCTCTTCGCTTCTACATAATCCCCGACCTTCACAGGTACTTCTTTCAGCTGTCCGTATAACAGCTCGTATCCGTTTCCGATGTCTACATTGACCGTTGTTCCCGTCTGTGCGCTGACATCGATCGACTTGATGATCCCGGGTGCGCCGCAGAGTACCTGGTCTCCTTCTGCGCCTTCGATGATCACGGCCGGATTATACTTGTACTGATCCAGCGTCTGGAAATATACCGTCTTATCCATGCTGTAGCTCATGATCACAGCCCCGTTCACCGGCCATAGGATGTAGCTGTCTTCTGTAAAATTAATATTATGACTCTTTCCTGCTGTTGCCTGGATTCCCGTTCCATTCTGTTCGGACTGATCTGTCGTTCCGGTTCCGTCTGATCCGTTTTTCTCATCACCGGTACTCTCAGCTGCTGTGCTTTTCTCTGTGCTGCTTCCGGTATTTTCACTTTTTACTTTTGATGTTCCGGTCTCTCTTGTCAGATCGCTGTTGTCTTTGTTGTCTTTCTTTGTCTCTTCCTGCCTGCTTTTTTCTTCCGCCTTCGCCAGCTCATTTTTCTGCGTTTTCCTGTAATCGTTAAATGTATATGTTCCTGCTATTGCAATTGCTGCCACAAAACATAACACTGCTGCCACGGTAGCACGCCGTTTGGACATAGACGTTTTTTCGTTTTTATTCATTTCATCACCACCTCTGACCATATTTTTGCCAGATCGTGATGTAGTTATACATTTTTTATTATTTCTGTCACTTCTTTTATATCCGTTCCTTCAAAAAAATATTTTAATATTTTTCTATATCCTTGTTTCTTTTTTGCCATCTCATTCGCCGTGTACTGGCTCATGCCGATTCCGTGACCGGTTCCTCTTGTGGTTACTCTTAGCTTTCCATTATAAGGTTGCAGCGTAAAACAACCGGAAGCCAGATGATATTTATTTCTGAATTCTTCCCCGCTCATCACTTTGTCTCCTACACGTATTTTCAATACATATCCTACGGAATCTGTCTCCTGTATCTCCACATCCAGCGTTTCGATACCTGTAGTTCCTTTATTTTCACTCTTCACTTCCAGTATCACCGTCTGTATCTCATTCTCAGCATTTACATCCCCAGGGCATTCCACGATTTTCAGATAAGGATACTCTTCCGTTCCAAGCACTTCTTTTGCATCCCTTGTGTATCCGTTACTCAGATTAAAAAATGGTGTCATTGCCAGATTATTTCCATAGAACAGCACTTGTCCCGCAGTAGATTCCAGTGCGTTTTTTAACTTCCGGTAGTTTTCCGCATACTGCATGCCCCATGCAGATTTCATCTGTTTTTCTGTCCAGAATTCGTCTGCCGCTTCTTCCGGCAGTGTACCGTCTCCACCGGCTTCCTGAATCATGCGGTATACTTCTGTCCGGATGAGCACTGCCTGTGCATTCAATGCTTCTTTCTCATAATCTGCCGGCATATCCCTGGCCAGCACTCCGATACAATACTCCTCCACAGGCATCTTTCCGTTTTTCTTTATTTTCACCATCGTTTCATCTGCTTTTGAAGCAGTGATAACCTTCGGTCCATTTATAAATACGGTTATGATATATGGAAGCAAGACTATGATAAGCAGCCAGCAGCCGGCCTGTTTTACTTTTCCACTTATTATCCTGTATCGTCTCATATATTGAACACCTCCCCGATGGCAGAGCCACTTTCCCCGTCCCCATTGGCACTGGGTAATAAAAAACCCTCCCATACCTTATGGTATGAGAGGGTTTTTTTTATTATTCCTCAATCACAACATGATCCAGCTTCCAGATATCATCTACATATTCCTGAATTGTTCTGTCTGCCGAGAACTTACCGCAGCAAGCGGTATTCTTAAGGGCCATCTTAGCCCATTTGTCTGTGTCTTTGTAAGCTTCCATTGCACGTGCCTGTGCATCTGCATAAGAACGGAAGTCTTTTAAGATAAAGTACATATCTGCTCTTGCACCGCCCTGATTGTTCAGAAGGCTGTTGTAAAGGTCACGATACATCTCTTTATCGCCGTTTGCATAAGTTCCGTCTACCAGCTGGTCTACCACTCTTCTGATATCCGGATCGTTGTTGTAGATATCGTATGGATTGTATCCGCCATTCTGCTCGTAGTTGATTACTTCGTCTGCACTCAGTCCGAAGATAAATGCATTGTCGATTCCAACTTCATCTACGATCTCTACGTTCGCTCCGTCCATTGTTCCGAGTGTCGGTGCACCGTTCATCATGAACTTCATGTTACCTGTTCCGGAAGCTTCCTTGGAAGCTGTAGAAATCTGCTCACTGATATCTGCTGCCGCGAAGATCAGCTCTGCGTTCGATACGCGGTAATCTTCGATAAATACAACTTTCAGTTTGCCGTTGATGCTGCGGTCATTGTTGATCACATCTGCAACTGAGTTGATCAGTTTGATAATCTCTTTTGCACGGATATATCCTGCGGAAGCCTTTGCACCGAAGACGTATGTCTTAGGATAGAAGGACATCTCCGGATGCTCTTTGATCTGGTTATACAGATACATTACATGCAGGATGTTCAGCAGCTGACGTTTGTATTCATGCAGACGTTTTACCTGTACATCGAAGATCGATCTTGGATCTACTTCTACTCCGTTGTGCTCTTTGATGTAAGCGGCCAGACGCTCTTTGTTCTTGAACTTGATCGTCATGAATTCTTTCAGGGCCTCTTCGTCATCCAGCCATTCCTTCAGTCCGCTCATCTTGGACAGGTCTGTGATCCACTCTTTTGTTCCGAGCTTCTCTGTTACCCAGTCGGCAAGCAGCGGGTTCGCATGCATAAGGAAACGTCTCTGTGTGATACCATTCGTCTTATTGTTGAATTTCTCCGGCATCATCTGATAGAAGTCTTTCAGTTCCTGATTCTTCAGGATCTCTGTATGCAGCTTTGCAACACCGTTGACAGAATAGCCTGCAACGATCGCAAGATGTGCCATCTTCACCTGACCGTCCATCAGAATCGCCATCTTCTTAACCTTTTCTTCATTACCAGGATACTGTGCTCTTACCTGCTCGACAAAGCGGCGGTCGATTTCCTGGATGATCTGATAGATACGTGGAAGGAGTCTTGAGAACAGATCGACCGGCCATTTCTCAAGTGCCTCTGCCATGATCGTATGGTTCGTATATGCACAGCATTTTGTTGTGATATCCCATGCTTCGTTCCATCCGAGATTCTCCTCATCAAGAAGAATACGCATAAGCTCTGCTACTGCTACGGTCGGATGTGTATCATTCATCTGGAATGTTACTTTCTCAGGCAGTTTGCTGATATCACCATGTTTCTTTTTAAACTTTGTAATTGCAGCCTGGATACTTGCTGATACGAAGAAATACTGCTGTTTCAGTCTCAGTTCTTTTCCTGCGATATGGTTATCATTTGGATAAAGCACTTCTACGATGTTCTTCGCAAGGTTCTCCTGCTCAACGGCTTTGTGATAATCTCCGCGGTCAAAGGAATCTAACTGGAAGTCTACGATCGCTTCTGCATCCCAGATACGGAGTGTGTTCACGATGTGGTTGCCGTATCCTACGATCGGATAATCATAAGGGATCGCCATTACAGATTCATAGTTCTCCTGAACGAAATGTGTCTTTCCTGCCTCATCATATTCCACGCGGATATTTCCGCCAAAACGTACTTCTTTCGCATATTCCGGTCTGCGGAGCTCGAACGGGTTGCCGTCTTTTAACCAGTTATCCGGTGCTTCTACCTGATAGCCGTCTCTGATCTTCTGCTTGAACATACCATAACGGTAACGGATACCGCATCCGTAAGATGCATATCCCAGCGTTGCAAGAGAGTCCAGGAAACAAGCTGCCAGACGTCCGAGTCCACCGTTACCAAGTGCCGGATCCGGCTCCTGGTCCTCGATCACGTTCAGGTCGATTCCCATCTCTTCCAGAGCTTCTTTTACTTCCTTATATGCTGTCATGTTGATCAGGTTGTTTCCGAGCGCTCTTCCGAGCAGGAATTCCATGGACATGTAATATACAGTCTTCGGATCGTCTTTCTCATACTGTTTCTGTGTTGCAAGCCAGTCATCGATGATGGCTTCCTTTACAGCATAAGAAACTGCCTGGAACAACTGCTGCGGAGTTGCCTCTTCTACTTCCTTACGGAACAATGTCTTTACATTGTTCCGCACATCTCTTTTAAATACGTCTTTTTCAAATCTTGGATTATACATTTTCTACTTCCCTTCTAAAAAACTGGGCTTTGATTATCTCTTTTCCACACCGATCGTTACAGCTTCTCCATTGATCTTCCACTCTTTCGTGTAGCCTGCAGGTGCTGCTTTTGTAACTTCCAGTGCAAGTGTTTCATCTGCGATCGTAGATGCATTGTCTGCAAATACTTTCTCTGCTTTTTCTGTACCTTCAAAAGTTACTGCGATCTTATCCATAACTTCGAATCCGGCTTCCTTACGCATGGTCTGTACTTTACTGATGATCTCACGTACAAATCCTTCTTCCAGAAGTTCTTCTGAAAGGTTTGTATCCATAACAACTGTAATTCCGTTGTCATTCTCAGATACATATCCCGGCATCTGTGCAGATTCAATCAACAGATCTTCGCGGAACAGAGTCACTTCCTGTCCATTGATATCAAGCTTCAGGGCATCTGTAGCATTTAACTCATCCATTGCTGCATTTCCTTCGAGGTTATCGAGTGCTGCTTTAATACCTCCTAACATTTTACCATATTTTGGTCCCACTGTCTTTAACTGAGGTTTAAAAGTATATGAAGTAAAGTCACGAACATCTTGTGTAAATGTTACATTCTTTACATTTAATTCATCTTTTACGATATCTTTGTAAAATTCCGGTACTTCAAAATCAGCTTTTACATACATCTGTCCGATCGGCTGACGGTTCTTGATGTTTGCAGTATTTCTGCATGCACGTCCCATAACAACCATCTTCAGAACATTGTCCATGTTGGCTTCCAGTTCTGTGTCGATGTGTGCTTCATTTACAACCGGGAAGTCGCACAGGTGGATACTTTCCGGAGCGCTCTCGTCCACGCTTCTTACCAGATTCTGATAGATCTCTTCTGTCATGAACGGGATCATCGGAGCTGCTGTCTTACAGATCTCAACCAGTGCTGTGTACAGAGTCATGTAAGCATTGATCTTATCCTGTTCCATTCCCTTAGCCCAGAAACGTTCACGGCTACGTCTTACATACCAGTTACTCATATCGTCTACGAAGCTCTGAAGTGCCTTTGCAGCCTCCGGGATCTTGTAGTTAGACAGGTCATAGTCTACTGCCTTGATTGCTGAATTGAGCTTAGACAGAAGCCATTTATCCATAACGGACAGTTTGTCGTATTCCAGCGTGTATTTTGTTGCATCGAAATCATCGATATTCGCATACAGTACGAAGAACGCATAGGTGTTCCACAGTGTTCCCATGAACTTTCTCTGTCCTTCTACAACAGCTTTTCCGTGGAAACGGTTCGGAAGCCATGGTGCACTGTTGACATAGAAGTACCAGCGGATCGCATCTGCTCCGTATTTCTCCAGTGCGTCGAATGGATCGACTGCATTTCCTTTGGACTTACTCATCTTCTGACCGTTCTCATCCTGCACGTGTCCAAGTACGATAACGTTCTTGTATGGTGCTTTGTTGAAGATCAGTGTAGAGATCGCAAGCAGTGAGTAGAACCATCCACGTGTCTGGTCAACAGCCTCGGAGATGAAGTCTGCAGGGAACTGCTTTTCAAATAACTCTTTATTCTCAAATGGATAGTGATGCTGTGCAAATGGCATAGATCCACTGTCGAACCAGCAGTCGATAACTTCCGGTACTCTGTGCATCTGCTTTCCGCAGCATGGGCACTTGATCGTTACTTCGTCGATGTATGGACGGTGAAGTTCGATCTCATCCGGGCAGTTATCGGACATTTCTTTCAGCTCTTCGATGCTTCCGATCGAATGCTGGTGTCCGCACTCACACTCCCAGATATTCAGTGGAGTTCCCCAGTAACGGTTACGGCTGATACCCCAGTCCTGAACGTTCTCAAGCCAGTCGCCGAAACGTCCTTTACCGATGCTTTCCGGAATCCAGTTGATTGTATTGTTGTTGGCGATCAGGTCATCTTTTACTTCTGTCATCTTGATGAACCATGATTCACGAGCGTAGTAAATAAGTGGTGTATCACATCTCCAGCAGTGTGGATAGCTGTGCTCGAACTTCGGTGCATCGTAGAGAAGTCCGCGTCCGTCGAGGTCTTTTAATACTTCCGGGTCAGCCTTCTTAACGAATAATCCGGCAAACGGAGTCGTCTCTCCCATATTACCTTTTTCGTCTACCAGCTGAACGAACGGCATATCATATCTGCGTCCGACCTTGGCATCGTCTTCACCAAATGCAGGAGCGATATGAACCACACCGGTACCATCTGTCAGTGTTACATAGGTATCGCATGTAACGAAGAATGCTTTCTTATTCTGCTTGGAAGCGCAGTCATAAGCACACTGGTATAATGGCTCGTACTCTTTGTATTCGAGATCTTTACCTTTGTATGTCTCAAGGATCTCGTAAGCCTTTGTTCCGTTTTCTTCATCGGCAAGTCTGCCAAGTACGGTATCGAGAAGTGCAACAGCCATGTAATACGTATAGCCGTCAGCAGCTTTTACTTTCGCATAGTCTTCTTCCGGGTTCACACAGAGTGCAATGTTAGACGGAAGTGTCCATGGTGTTGTTGTCCATGCGAGGAAATATGCATCCTCTCCTACGACTTTGAAACGAACGATCGCAGAACGTTCTTTTACATCTTTATAGCCCTGTGCTACTTCCTGTGCTGAAAGCGGAGTTCCGCAGCGAGGACAGTATGGCACGATCTTGAATCCTTTATACAGGAGCTTCTTGTCCCAGATTCTCTTGAGTGCCCACCACTCAGACTCGATAAAGTTATTATCATATGTTACATATGGATCATCCATATCAGCCCAGAAACCTACGGTATTAGAGAAGTCTTCCCACATACCTTTGTATTTCCATACGCTTTCTTTACATTTCTTGATGAATGGCTCCATACCGTATTTCTCGATCTGGTCTTTTCCGTCCAGTCCGAGAAGCTTCTCAACTTCCAGCTCTACCGGAAGTCCGTGTGTGTCCCATCCAGCCTTTCTTGGAACTTCGTATCCCTTCATGGTACGGTATCTTGGAATCATATCCTTGATAACACGTGTCAGAACGTGTCCGATGTGCGGTTTTCCGTTGGCTGTCGGAGGACCGTCATAGAACATATAGATCTCGTTGCCTTCACGGTCACGCATACTTTTTCTGAAGATGTCATTGTCTTCCCAGAATTTCTCTGTCTGTTTTTCTCTGTCTACAAAATTAAGGTCCGTAGAAACTTTCTTATACATATTTACCTCCATAAAATTAAAACATAAAATTAAAAAAAGCTTCCGCCCTGTATAGGACGAAAGCTGTACTTACGTTTATAAACCACCTAACATACCATCATATGTCTTCCCTGTAACGGAGGAATACCGTCAGTTTTTACTCGGTCACTTACCGAAACCTTTCAAAATCTGCAACTCAGAAGTGATATTCAGATATATCTTACTTGCACCGGACTTCCACCATCCCCGGCTCGCTGCTGCGTTCTGTTATATCCTACTGTCTTCGTCAGCGTTTTTCACATCCTTTATTATATGCAACAATCCTGAAATCCGTCAAGGGGTTTTGCCTTATTTTTCATGTATCTTCTGCCTTTTATCTCCTCCGGCGTATCAATACAACGATCAGGCTGACGATCAGGATCACCAGTGCCACACATCCCCCGGCGATCATATATTGTTCCGAAGCCGATTTCCCGGCATATTTCTTCTGGCCGAACGCCCACGCTGCTTTTGCTTTCTGCACGAAATTCGTCCAGATGCTCTTTGCGCTTAATTTTCCACCGGAGTTCTTCGCTGTCCCGGAGTTATCCACATTCTCCTTCTTATTATCCACACGTTCTTTTCCCGTACTTATTTTCTGCAGGTATTCTTCCGTGAACTTTGCTGTCGCACTTCCTACCTGCCGACCATCATAAGTATATTGGATTGTTCCTTCTCCGGTCTTTTCGTCTACGTCTGTAATCTCATAGTCTACATCTTTGTATGAGACATCCTTCGGCAGGATCACATAGCCATCTTCCAGCGGCTGGTACTCATTCCCGCCCGTCTGTGCGGATCCGGCATCCTCACTTTCATCCGATGCCGTTATGAATTCTTTTACTTCTGCCGGTTTCTTCTCATCTGCCACCGGAATCTTCTGGAAATTATGAAATACATATTCGAACAGATTCTTTGTATCCGGATATATATTCGCTCCATGCGTCCTGAGTACGACACATACCAGCTTCATATTGCCGTTGTCGGCCATGGTGATCAGTGTGGATAAAGCATTGGATGTATATCCCGTCTTTCCTGCGACCGCATACTGGTAATAATTTTTATTTTCTTTTATAAGCATCTTATGATGCTGTGGAAATACGTGCTCTTCCGTTGTATCGGATGCCGGGATCGTATAACTCTGCTCCTGGCAGATCTTTAAAAATTCCGGATAACGCCAGATCTCCCTGCCGATCAAAGCCATATCACGCGCACAGGTATAATGATTGTCATCATGAAGCCCGTTCGCATTGACAAAGTTCGAGTTCTCCCCACCGAGACTTTTGCATTCCTCATTCATCTGCTGTATGAACCAGTTGTAATCGTGCCCGGCATTCTTCCCGACATTTTCCGCAACCGCATAGGCTGCTTCATTTGCCGAGGCAAGCAGTGTCGCATACAACGCCTGTTCCAGTGAGATCACATTTCCTTCTTTTAATCCTACGGAAGAATCTCCCGGCTGCATAAAAGATATACAGTCATTCGAAAATGTTACCTGGTCTGACAGTCTGCCATATTTTAATGCGATAAGGCTGGTCAGAACTTTTGTGATGCTGGCAGGATATTCATGCCCGTCAATATTCTTCGCATATAAGATACTTCCGGTTCCTGCATCCATCACGATTGCTGCTTCTCCGTATGTTCCCGGTCCTTGCGGCCAGTTCTTCCAGCTGTTCGACTGGATCTCCATCTTATAAGCATCTTCTTCTGCCTTCTTCTCCAGCTCTTCCGGAGTCATGTCTTCTTCTTTTTTCTCTTCTTTCTGGGTATCATCTGCCGCTGCATCTGCTGCCTGCGCATTCCCGGTGCTGTCCGGCTCTGCGTATACCGTACTGTGCGGTATCCCTGCTGCCACCGCAAGTATCACCGCAAGAACTACGGCTGCTATCTGTTTTTTCCCCCGCATAATTTCTATTCTCCTCTGTCGTTTCGTTATGGTCTTCCCATATACCACTCAATCTTTCCTTCGATATCGGACACTTTCACCGTTCCGATCTCCAGCGAATTTCTTTCTGCGCGTTCTCTATTATAATCCTTTTCCCCGGTTAACTCAACAAAAAAGAACGGCCGCCCCTTTTCCCTGCCTTGATGTTCATAAAAAAGGATCACTTTTTTATATTTTTTAATTTTTTTGAAAATAATACATTATTCCGAATTATTCATGAAGCAGTCTTCGTGTAAATCACTAAGTGATTTTTACCAGCTTTCACGTAAAAGGTATGAATAATCCATGATATGTATTGTTTTGAAGGAAGCACGGAGATATAATAAAAAAACATGGTGATAGGAAGGTGATAGAAATAATAGTTATAGAAGAAATATTGATAGCAAACGGATTGACTGTGCTAATGATGTGGTTTCTTTTGCTTTGCAGACGGAAAAACAGAGAAAGTCTCCATGAGGAAGACAAACTATATGACGGAATGGCAATAGTGAACTTAGCAGGGGCATTGTCTGAGACAATTGCTTTTCTGGTAGATGGGAATCAATTTACCGGCTGTAGACAGATTAATTATATCTCCAACAGTATATGTTTTATAGGTACCGTCAGCATAGGTCTGCTTTGGTGTCTGTATGTAGAATTACGCATTTACCGGAATTATAAAAGAATATTCAAAAAAGTAAGAGTTGTAATGTTTCCTTGGATCGTAGAAGTAATTATGGTTTTATATAATCTGCCCGGAACAGGGATTATGTTTAAAATATCTAAGGAAAATGTATATCAGCGAACTGCCGGTTCACTGGTAGGATATATCTCACTTATATTATATTTTGCTTACAGCATCTATCTGGTGTATCATTCCAAAAAACAGGGAGTTAATGTGAATTTCTTTCCCGTGATATATTTCGTCGGTCCCTGTTTTGCAGGCGTGCTTATCCAGTTCCTTTTTTACGGAATCACATCGTCATGGGTGTTAGTTGCGATCGCATTGATATTTGTGCAGATGCAGGCATATGCCGAGAATTTATATATGGATGAACTTTCCGGATTATATAATCGGAGATATCTTAATGCAGTACTTTCTGAAAGGAAATTTACGAAATGTAAATCTTTATATGGAATCATGATGGATGTAAACGCCTTTAAATATATTAATGATAATTTTGGTCATAGTATGGGAGATAAGGCTATCTGTACGTTGGGAAATATACTTTTTAGATCTATACCAACTGCCGGTATGGCAATCCGGTATGCGGGAGATGAGTTTATTGTATTACTGTCAGGTGTTGAGGAAGAAAGTGTCCTGGCCACAATGAAAGAGATTCATAATAATCTATCCCGTTTCAATGAATCCGGGATAGAACCATTCACTCTAAGTGTTTCCATGGGATATGCAGAATTTGGATCTGAAGATGATGCCGAAGTGTTCCTGATGCATATGGATGAAAAAATGTATGAGGAAAAGCGGAAATATCATTTGTTAAAGAAATCAGATAATTGATAACATAAACCCGGATTATTCACAGCAGACATGAATAATCCGGGTTTATGTTATTCTTTATTTATCAAAACGTCTGGTTTATGTTATACTGAAATTGTTCATACAGATCTATACCACAGATATGAAAATATCTATTTTTGAAAAAGAGGGATGTCAACTCCGCTTCGGATGCCATATATAGTATTCATATCAAGACACTGCTTCCTTTACATTCCGTAAGTGCCACCATAAACGGGACTCCGGTCCGGCTTCAGGAAGAGGGTTCAAAGGAATTCAAGGCTGCGGTTTCCGATAACGGAACGCTGAAGATCAAAGCAGTCTCTTTCAATGGACAGGTGGCCGCCAGGTCCTACAAGGTCCGTCATCTCGACAAAGAAAAGCCGGTTCTTAAGGATTCTTATTCCAAAGACGGTTATGTCTACCTGGAAGTTATGGATACCTATTCCGGTATCGACTATCCGAATATCGGCGGATACGCACCGGATCACTTTGACACAAAGACCGGAAACGAGCTGATACTTCTGCTCTCACCGGTCGATAATAATTAACAGACGATTTATAAATACACAGGAGGATTGCAGATATGAAATACAGATTACATTTATCCTATTTACTTATCGCCATATTCTGCCTTCTTCTTGGGGGTTGTTCCGGCAATTCTTCCGCATCCCGGAAGGAACATTCCGGTTCCCCCAGAGATTCAACGCCCAAAGTGTTAACCCCGTCAGCTGACGGGGTTACCGTTTATCAGAATGATTTTGCTTCCATTGATGCATCGAATACTTCACAGGGCTATGTTATGGTGAAATACAATGGAACAAATGAAAAAGTAAAGCTTCAGATCACATGTCCCGATCAGAGTTGTTATACTTACCTGATCAGCGACCGCGGAGCATATGATACATTCCCGCTGACAGCCGGAAATGGCTCCTATGCCTTACAGGTTCTGGAAAATGTCGCAGGTGACACTTATACCGTCTCACTTACCCAGTCCATCAACGTCAGCATCGAAGATGAATTCCTTCCTTTCCTGTATCCGAATCAATATGTGAACTTCCATGCAGATTCGAAGGCTGTCTCCAAAGGCAGCGATCTTGCAAAAGACACCTACAGTGATCTGGATGTTGTGCAGAACATTTACAATTATGTGATCAAAAACATTTCTTACGACACAGAAAAAGCGCAGAACGTATCTTACGGATATGTCCCGGATGTTGATGATACGCTTTCTTCCAAAAAAGGGATATGCTTTGACTATGCGGCACTTATGACAAGCATGCTGCGGTCACAGAATATTCCGACCAAACTGGAAGTCGGTTACTCCGGAGATGCCTACCATGCCTGGATCAGCACATATATTGACGACAAAGGCTGGGTAGACGATATCATCCAGTTCGACGGGGATACCTGGCAGATCATGGATCCAACTCTTGCCGCAACCAACGACAGTGCCGCTGTTAAGAAATATGTCGGCGACGGCAGTCATTATGTTGTAAAATATACGTATTAATCCCACCATGAAATATGTAGTATTCTATATGGCCATATATGATGGGATATGAAAGGAGACTTTTATGGCAGACAAAACATTCACTCCACTTTCCAATACAGAGATTGCCGCTTTCTGTTCCCAGACCGCTATGATCTTAAGATCCGGTATCTCTTCCATCGAGGGGATCTCGATCATGCTGGAAGATTCGCAGAATGCGGGCGAGAAAGAATTACTCTCTGCGGTCAATGATACACTTATGCAGACCGGAAGCCTGACACAGGCACTGGAAGATACACACGCTTATCCGGACTACATGATCTCTATGGTCCGGATCGGTGAGCAGACCGGCCGCCTGGATGATGTTATGGATTCTCTGGCCGTCTATTACGAGAAAGAGGCTTCTCTGGCTGAATCCATCAAGAGTGCGGTTACTTATCCGCTGATCATGATCGTCATGATGCTTCTTGTCATCCTGCTCCTGATCATGAAAGTAATGCCGGTCTTCAATCAGGTATTTATCCAGCTCGGAAGCAGCATGTCCGGCATTTCCCTTGTGATCCTGAATATCGGAGAGTTCCTGAACCGTCATATTGCGGTATTTCTTCTGATTCTTGCCGTACTTGTCGGAATAATTTTCTACATATGCTTCTCGAAAAAGCGGCATCGAAACTTCCAGTCTTTCTTTGGAAAGTTTAAAACTTCCAGACAGTTATATGAGAAGATCTCTGCCCGCCGTTTTGCCAGCGGTATGGCACTTACGTTAAGCAGCGGTCTTCCGCCGGAAGAATGTCTGAACCTTACTATGAATCTGATCGACGACCAAGCATTCCGGACCAGGCTGGAAAAATGCCGGGAAGATCTTTCATCCGGGAATGATTTCAGTGAAGTACTTTTAAGCAACCACATATTCTCCGGACTTTACGCCAGACTGGTATCCATCGGCGGACGTACCGGTTCCATGGAAGAGATCATGCAGAAGATCGCAGATCAGTATGATGAAGATATTGATGTAAGGATGGCAGGAATGATCGCTGCGATCGAACCGACACTCGTCATCATCTTATCCGTGATCGTCGGCATCATCTTATTATCCGTAATGCTTCCGCTGGTCAGCATTATGGCAGGATTATAGAAGGAGTGGATGCACATGCAGCGTTTTATAAGAGAACGTAAAACTTCATATCTGCGTAATGTTATCATCTCGGTTCTTATCTTTCTGCTGATCTTTGCCGGATTTGGCTGCGGGCTGACTGCCATGAACAAAAAGATGGATCAGGAAGAGATGCAGACGCTTCAGAATGCCATAACCCGGAGTGTGACCACCTGTTATACCCTGGAAGGGAGCTATCCGCAGAGTCTTGGCTACCTGAAAAAACATTACGGACTTCATTATGATGAGAATAAATATTTTGTAGACTATCAGCCGCTCGGTGCCAATATCATGCCCGACATTACCATTATCAGGAAGGAGGCGGATCACCGTTGAGATTCCAAAGACAGAAAAATCATGTCATTGACCTGTTATTCCCGATTGCTGTCCTCTTCGTATTTGCCATTTCTTCCTTCCTTGTGCTGATCCTGTCTGCCCATATATACAGTTCGCAGACACAGAAAATGAATACCGGCTACACCGTCCACACATCTCTTGCCTACGTAGCGGAAAAGATACGTCAGAATGATTCTGACGGCGGTATATCAGCCGGGACCTTTCAGGGACAGGAATGTCTTGTACTAAAGGGTGGTTCCGGTGATATCCGCTACACCACTTATATCTATTCTTATAAGGGTAAGTTAAAGGAACTGACTCTCCGTGACGGCACGGATGCTTCCCTTTCGGATGGCAAAGATATCCTGGCAGTCGCAGACTTCTCTGTCAGCGAGATCAAACCCGGACTTTTCAGATTCACATCCACAGATACGGATGGAACGACTGCTTCTGTCACGATATCAGAAAGGAGCCGCCAATGAAACGAACTTCCAACAGCCGCTCTTCTCTGTTTCTGATCGAACTGATCATTGCCATTCTGTTCTTCTCACTGGTAAGTGCTGTCTGCCTGAGAGCATTTGCGCGGTCACACATCCTGACAGAGAATGCCCGTGACCTGAACGCAGCTCTTATGCATGTCGAGAGCACTGCGGAGCTTCTACGAGCAGGAGAATCTGTAGATGCACAGACTTTCTACTCTTCTTCCTGGGACACCTGTGAAGAGAAGAAGGCCGCTTATGTGATAACCGTAAAAGAAAAGAAAGCATCCGGTGAGGATAATGTTGCGGATGGTCTGACAACCTACCGGATCACTGCCAGGCAGTCTGACACCGGAAGAAAGATCTATTCTCTGAACGTTACCTGCCATACACCATACAGCATAAAGGAGGCTGCCGGTCATGAATAAACGAAAATTTCCTGTTACGAATATCGGCTCTGTATCGCTTCTGATGATATTCATCGTGCTCTGTATGGTTACACTTGCAGCGTTGTCATTGTCTACCGCTTCCGGCAGCTACCGGTCTGCACAGACACTTGCCGGTCACACAACCGCTTATTACAGGGCATCCAACAAAGCAGAGAAAAAGCTTGCAGAGACAGAGAAGATCCTGCAGGCATGCTATCATTCCTCTTCCGATGCAGACAGCTATTATCAACAGGTGCGTCAGCAGCTTGGAATCACCGGCAGCGACGGATCCCTGATCTATTCTTTTCAGACAGCTGTCAGCAAGTCACAGGAACTGGAAGTCCGGATCCAGATCACCTATCCGGACAGTTCCACTGCAGCCGGGTCTGATCAGGAAGATTCAGATACTGCTTCTGCATTCTATAAGATCGCCTGTTGGAGAACGGCTTCTACAAGTGACTGGAATGCCGACAATTCCATTCAATTAATACAATAACGATAAAGACTATATGATATCAGGAGGCATTTATGAATACCACAGAATTACTTGAAAAGGCTGTCAGCGCCGGGGCGTCCGACATCTTTGTCGTAGCCGGGCGGCCGGTCTCTATGCGCATACATGGTGATATCCGGATGGAGGACAATGCCCGTCTCCTCCCGGATGACACCCAGCGGATCATCGAACAGATCTATGAGCTTGCCGGTCATCGTGACATCGGCATACTGGAAGACACAGGAGACGATGATTTCTCTTTTGCAGTTCCGGGGCTCTCACGGTTCCGCGTCAGCGCATTCAAACAAAGAGGCTCCCTGTCCGTCGTGATCCGTATCATTTCCTTTACTTTGCCGGATCCTGCTGCGTTCGGTATCCCGGAAAAGATCATCCGTTTTGCAGATTTTTCCAAAGGAATGGTACTGGTCACAGGACCTGCCGGAAGCGGGAAATCCACTACCCTTGCGTGCATCATCGACCATATCAACAAAAACTATGACAAGCACATCATCACACTGGAGGATCCTCTGGAATTCCTTCACCGGCACAACCGTAGTATCGTAAGCCAGCGTGAGATCAATGTTGATACCGAGAATTATGTCACGGCACTGCGTGCTTCCCTGCGCCAGAGTCCGGATGTGATCCTTCTGGGCGAAATGCGTGATTACGAGACGATGCAGGTAGCCATGACTGCTGCCGAGACCGGTCATCTGTTATTCTCAACACTGCACACGATCGGTGCTGCCAACACGATTGACCGTATCATCGACGTCTTCCCGCCAAATCAGCAGCGGCAGATCGCAGTACAGCTTTCCATGGTCCTGCAGGCAGTGGTATCCCAGCAGCTGGTACCGACCACAGACGGTGGTATCACCCCTGCATTCGAGATTATGATCGTTAATCCTGCGATCCGCAATATGATCCGTGATAACAAGATCCCGCAGATCGACGGTCTCATCTATTCCTCTGCGGGAAATGATCTGGTCTCTATGGATTCCAGTCTTCTTTCACTTTATAAGAACGGACGCATTACTGCTGACACGGCACTTGCTTATGCATCCAATCCGGAAATGTTAAAAAAGAAGCTGTAGGAGATTACTCCTGCAGCTTCTTGATTTCTTCAATTGTTGCCTCATATTCTTTTGTTACTTTTTCCATTGCTTCCGGTATCCCCGGCTTCTCTCCGGTCCGGTCTCTCAAAAGTTCTGTAAGCTCACTGCTCACTTCATACAGACGGTCAAAGGAAAGATTCTGACATACCCCTTTCAGTGTGTGTGCACCACGAAAAGCTTCTTCATAATTGTTATCCCCCAAAGCCTGCTTTAACAGTGGATAACTCTGATCTTCAAGGAACTTTAATGTGAATTTCCGGATCAGTGCTTCACTGCGAAGGCGTCTTAAGACATCTTCATAGTTTCCTCCAATCGCTTCATAGCATTCCTGTATTGTCATTTTTTTATCTCCTGTCTATATAAGATTGCTCTATTGTAGCACATTCTTTTGCAGAAATTAATGGTTTTCGACATTCTTCACATAATCTCTACATTCTTTTACACGATATATCCGTCATTTCCGGTCTAATTCTGAAAAGACACGATCACTTCTTTTCCATTCGATACATTTTCGAACATGCCCTTGATCACTTTCCTGGCATTCTTGTCCGCATTTTCAAGAAATCCGTATTCATCCGATCCGGCTTTTTCCTTTGCTTTCTTCTCAGCCTCCGCGACAAGTTCCATAACTGCCTTTTTATCGATACTCATAATCGCAAAATTCGTATCATATATCTTCAGATCACTGGATTTGATCTTAATAGAATCCTCATTGATCGTGCAGTGCGGAATAGATATCTGTATCTTGTCGTCTGTCTCCTTTATGACAGCTTTCTGTACATCCAGTCCCGCAGTCACTGTCGTCTTGTATTGTACGAGAAATCTGTTCTTGTTGATCAGCGGGATCTCTCCTTTTGTACTCTTGAATACATCCGAGATGATCATCTTCTGTGTCGTCAGCTCCGCTGCATCTTCCAGCGTCGTCTCAAGCGGTATGCTCTCTTCTTTCGGACCGGTAATGTACTTATATCCGGCTATTGACCCGATACTGATCGCAATGGCGAGAACTACCGCAATGATTATTTTAGCTTTTGTCTTCATATGTTTTCCTCCGTTAAAATGACTTAACTTTCGGCCGGTACCGCATATCGGATACCGTGTATACGGTTACGAATGCCTCCGGATCTTTTTTACTGACATAATTCATCAGTTTCTGATATTCGTTCTTATCTACGATTGTAATGATCTCTCTGTACTTCTGCATATTGTAAGCACCTACTGCCTCGTAGAACGTTGCCCCGCTGTGCAGCTCATGCAGAATGAACCGGCGCACCTCTTCTTCATATTTTGTAATGATACAGACACGCCTCTTCACATTCTGTCCAAAGATAAAAT
Organism: uncultured Dorea sp.; assembly: GCA_934309195.1. GTDB lineage: Bacteria > Bacillota > Clostridia > Lachnospirales > Lachnospiraceae > Dorea_A. The sequence goes on along the minus strand of CAKRCY010000004.1, from coordinate 3,351 downwards.
GGTCCAGCACAATACCGTTAAAGTATGTACCGAGCACACTCAGTACGACCGCTTTTTTATCATAGATCAATGCGGAAGAAAGTGCCACACACATGCCTGAGATGGACATCGCTTTTCCCAGTTCGACATGGAGATATTTATTCATGATCTTTGCCACGATATCCAGTCCGCCGGACGACGCATTCATGTTAAATAAGATGCTGAGTCCGAAGCTTACAACCAGGATATAACATAACACATCCAGTTCCGTACTGTTCGTCAGCGATTCAAAATTCGGAAATACACGTTCAAATACTGCCAGATACAGCGGCAGCAAAATACTTGTATATACCGTCTTCGCCCCGAATTCTTTCCCACAGGTTATAAATCCGATCAGCAGTAAGACCACATTCAGGATCATCGTAACCGTTGATACATGCAACGGTACATAATGTGCAATAATGATCGCCAGCGCAGATATGCTGCTGATCGAGGTCTGGCTCGGAATCAGAAAGAAATACACGGCCGCGGCGATGATCCCCACTGCTATCGTCATAACGGCTGTTTCTTTTAGATTGTCCGGTGTGACAACCTGTTTCTTTTCTCTGTTCATTTTTTATTCCCCACTTTTATAAATATTTCATCATCGTTGGCGCAAGGATGTTCATATCAACAGGCTTGGCAACGTGATCATTCATTCCGACAGAAAGCGCTTTCTGTCTGTCTTCTGCAAAGGCATTGGCAGTCATGGCTATGATCGGGATCATTGCTTTTTTATCATCCTTCATCTTCCGGATGGTTAATGTCGTATCGAACCCATCCATAACCGGCATCTGAATATCCATAAGGATCATCTTATAATAGTCCGCATCTGCCTTTTCAATCATGCTGATACATGCAGTTCCGTCAGTTGCAACTTCGACAATACAACCTTCTTCTTTTAACAGTTCTGTCGCGATCTCCGCATTGATATCATTATCTTCGACTACCAGAACCCGGACGCCTTTTAGCGACTTCTTACTTCGTGGATTCTGATTTTTCTTCTCTAAGGCTTCTTCTTTTGATGCTTTTTTGCACGGGATCGTCACTGTAAAAGTAGATCCCTCACCAAGCTTACTTTCCACCTCTATCGTACCACCCATCAGATCCACAAGCTTTTTCACAATTCCCATGCCGATGCCGCTGCCCTCAATCTGGGTAATCGTAGCAGTCCGCTCTCTTTCGAAAGCTTCAAAGATATGCTTTTGGAACTCTTCTGCCATACCAATTCCATTATCGGTGATACTGATGATCATATCACACCAGTCTTCTTTCTCACAAGGTCTCTGTGCAACCTTACAGGATATTGTACCTCCTGCATTTGTATACTTGACCGCATTACTTATGATGTTGATGCAGATTTCCGATAAATGTGGTTCATCCACATATACATACGGATACAGGATCTGTTCCGTCATGCACAGAGTCTGATTCTTGCTTTCTGCCTGTTGCTGGAACATTGTAACACAATTCGTAAAGTCTTCCCGGACATCCGACACAGCATATTCCATTTCGACCTTGTTATTTTCAATTCTTGCAAGATCCAGGACATTACTGAGTAACGATAACAATTTTTTCCCGCATATCTGAATGTTGTCGATATATCTGCTAAGTTTTTCTGTGTCTTCCAGGTGTCTGGATGCCAGATCTGCATAACCGATGATCGCATTCATAGGGGTTCTGATATCATGGGACATATTGAAAAGGAATGCGGATTTGGCCTTACTTGCAGTTTCCGCATTTAATTTAGCCTCCCGCAGTTCTTCCTCCTGCCTCAGCTCCCGCAGTTTTTCATCTGTCACATCCCGATTTGCAAGCAGCACCGATGTAATATTTCCATCTTTATCATAATTCTCTGGAACGATCATGGCAAGGAACCATTTCCCATCCTTCTTTTTGAATTCATAAGACATGGATTCTTTATTGCGAAGCCGTGCGGCCATGGTCTGTGTATCAAAGAAATCTATATATTTTGGTACAAACGGTTCTGCTATCACATCTTTGATAACCTCAAACTGTGGATCCCAGTCTGCGCTTTTTTTCGAAATGCCCAGCTCCATTTTCCGGGATCTTTTCACAAGTTCGATCTTCTTTGTCTTTAAATCCAGACGTGAGATATGATAATAAGCGGTACCCAGTGCACTGATTGCCCGGTGCGCCTCTTCCACCTGTTTTCCCAGCGTAACCGGGAATTCTTCACCGGCCATCTGGTCTCTGTCCGGTACTGACTGATGCAGATGCTGAACCAGCCATTTCCCGTTCACCTGTTTATAGATAATGCTAAACCGCGTGTCCATCTCAAAACAGACGGATCCGTCTTCAAATAAACCGGTAAAGATTACCGATCCATACGCAAGAACCTGATCCTCACCAAGCTCTGTTTCTTCCTGCTGTAAGTCCCTTATTTTAAGTCTGATTTTTCCTCTTTGTTTTACATCAAATTTATATGATTCCTGAAATTCATGCAGATTCCTGAAGAACTCATGCTTCCCTGTTCCGATTATACTGCTGTTATCATCAAAGAAGTTTTCAAAGCCTGTATCATCTACTGATTCCGTATTGATATAAAATTTTAAAAGCTGCTCTGTAAGTCGTTTAAAATCATCCATAACAAATCCCTCTCATCCCGTATGTTTCGAACAACTTTTTGCGTGTTTCCTCGTTTCTTTCATTTTAACATAATATCGCAGCATTCTACTATCAATTTTATTACTATTTATTTTCAATTTATAATTTGCGATTATCAGGCATCTTCTTTTTAAGTTGTTTTTTATGAATAGCATATGTTATACTAACACAAAGCATATTTCTTATGAATCCAAGGTGACGGTTCACCATCTATTTTCTAATTTCATTTCAGAAGTCTATGCTTTAGATACCAATAGTTATGTAAAGCAGGAGGCGGCTGAAAAAAGAAGATGACCTCCTGCCAAAAAGGAGGAAAAGTGAATATGTCAAAACGAAAGAATGCACAGAGAAGCAGAAAGTATTCTGTACGGAATCGGACGGTAAAAGCAACAAAGAAGTACAAAGATACCATTTTCCGTATGCTGTTTGCAAACAAGGAAAATCTGTTGTCGCTTTACAACGCAATGAACCAGAAGAATTATACCGATGCAGATGCATTACAGGTAGTAACACTGGAAAATTCGATTTATATGGGAATGAAAAATGACCTGGCTTTTATTTTGGATATGAATTTATATCTTTATGAACACCAGTCCACATATAACCCGAATATGCCGTTGAAGAGTGCATAAAAGAAGGAATATTAGCGGAATTTCTAATCCAAAATCGAGCTGAGGTGATTAGCATGAGTATATTCGAATATAA